>JBOIEI010000093.1:0-5338 GCA_050741055.1 Burkholderiales bacterium
TGGTCGCATTCGCCGGGGCCATGCGGCTGGCCCCAGGCACAGCGCGCGCGCCGGCCGCGGCGGAGAGCGCATTCAGCGTCCGACCGCGCTGGGATCTGGCAACGCTGCGCTAGCGCACCCGACTACCCAGGAATTTGCCCGCCCGGTGGGCACGCGACGCCCCGTTCCATGACCTGCCCGCATCAGCGGGCAGCACGACGCTTCCCTCTCCCCCCGGCAGAGGGGCTGGGGATGAGGGAAGAGACGCCACCGAGGTTCCAGGGCGCAAGTCGCGATGGGTGCACCGTGGCGTCTCTCCCGGGTCCTTCCGAAGGGGGATTTCGTTCAGATTTGCTCCCTGACGCAACGAATCGATTTCGGGCGAGGCGAAGGCAACCTCAGGAGGCTCGTTCGCCGATGCGCCCCTCGGTGCCGGTAAGCAGCTTGGCGATGTTGGAGCGGTGGCGCAGGACGAGAATGGCCGCGACGATCAGTACCGCGGCGAAGTAGGGGTGGCGTACGTGGTAGAGCATCGCCGTGAACACCGGGGCGGAGGTGGCGGCCACCAGCGCGGCGAGCGACGAGATGCGAAAGAAGGCCGCGATGGCGATCCAGGTCGCCAGCGTTCCGGCCCCCAGCCACGGATTGAGCGCGAACAGCACGCCGGCCCCGGTCGCGACGCCCTTGCCGCCGGCGAAACGGTGGTAGAGCGGAAGCACATGGCCCACCACGGCTGCGACGCCCGCAATTCCGGCGGCGAGCGCCGGATCGGCTCCGTATTCGTGCGCCAGCAGGACTGCAATCGCGCCCTTGGCCGCGTCGCCGATCAGCGTGAGCATCGCGGCGGCCTTGCGGCCCGTGCGCAGCACGTTGGTCGCGCCCGGACTGCCGGAACCATAACTGCGCGGGTCGGGCAACCTCAATGCTCGCGACACAACCACGGCGAACGACACCGAACCGATGAGATAGGCGGCGATGGCGACGACTATCGGGTTCATGCGGCGCATTCTACAATCGAGCGCCTGCCATGGACACCATCTTCATATCGGAGCTCAAGCTCGACACGCTGATAGGCATTTACGCGTGGGAGCACGAGGTGCCGCAGACGATCCAGCTCGACGTGGAGCTCGCGGTCGATGCGAGCCGGTGTGCGCGCTCGGGGCGCATCGCCGACACGGTGGATTATTCCAGAGTGGTAACACGCATTCGCGAAACGCTCGGGGGGCGGCATTTCACGCTGATCGAAAAGCTCGCCGAGGAGCTGGCGGCGATGATTCTGCGCGAGTTCGATACGCCCTGGGTGCGCATTACGGTGGCGAAGCTCGCGGCGTTGCGCGGCGTGAAGAAACTCGGCCTCACCATCGAGCGCGGCGTTCGTCCCTGACGCTTGCGCGGGCGGTCAGCGGTCAGCCGCGCGGATGATGGCGCGCATGCAATTGCTTCAGCCGTTCGCGCGCGACGTGCGTGTAGATCTGGGTGGTGGAGATGTCGCTATGCCCGAGCAGCATCTGCACCACGCGCAGGTCGGCGCCGTGATTGATGAGATGAGTGGCGAAGGCGTGCCGCAGCACGTGCGGCGAGACGCTCTGTGCGATGCCCGCGCTGCGGGCATAGCGCCCGATCAAATGCCAAAAGGCCTGCCGCGTCATCGCCGCGCCGCGAGCGGTGACGAAAAGAGCGTCGGCACTGCGCCCGGCCAGTACCCGCGGTCGCGCGACGCGCAGATAGCGCTCGATCCAGTCGAGCGCCTCCTCGCCCAGAGGCACCAGGCGCTCCTTGGCTCCCTTGCCGAGCACGCGCACCACACCGGCGTCGCGGCTTACCTGTACGACGGCGAGCTGCACCAGCTCCGATACGCGCAGGCCGGTGGCATAGAGCGTCTCCAGCATCGCGCGATCACGCAATCCCAAGTCGGTGCTCACGTCCGGTGCGCCGAGCAACGCCTCCACTTCGGCCTCGCTCAGGCTCAACGGAAGCGCGCGTGCGAGCTTCGGCGCCTCGATCGCCACGGTGGGATCGGCCGCGCACAAGCTTTCCCGGAGCGCGTGGCGGTAGAAGCGCTTGAGCGCCGACAGCAGGCGGGCCGAGCTGCGCGCGCTGGTGCCCTGCGAGACCCGATGCGCCAGGTAGCCGAGCACTTCGGCCTTGCCGGCTTCGAGCAAGCTGTGGCTGCGCCGCGCATCGAGCCAGCGGGCGAAGTGTTCGAGATCGCTGCGATAGCTCTCCAGCGTATTGCGTGCAAGCCCGTCCTCGAGCCACAGGGCGTCGCAGAAGCGGTCGATCGCGGGATCAACGCCAGCCTTCATGCCGCAGCAGCCATTGCTTGATCGACAAGGGGCCGGTCGCACGCGAGTGCATGAAACCGCCGATGCGCCCGCCCGCGGCTACGACCCGGTGGCAGGGCACGATCAGCGGCACCGGATTCGACCCGCACGCTCCGCCCACCGCTCGCGCCGCAGTCCCGAGCTCGGTGGCGAGCTCGCCGTAAGCACGCGTGCGGCCGCTCGCAATGGCCGCGATCGCCCGCCATACGCTCACCTGGAACGCCGTGCCCTCGAGCGCGTAGGGCACATCGAAATGGTGCCTGGGGTTCGCCAGGTAAGCCGCGATCTGAGCGCAGGCCTCGCGGGCGGTCGCATCCAGCGGATCCAGACGCTTCGCCTTCGTCCCGAGGTACCTGACCTCGGTCACCTGGTTGCTGCCGGTGCGAATGCCGACGTAACCGAACGGCGCAGCCACTACGGCCTGCCAGCGCCAGGTTGTCGGGTCCGCATCGCGCTCGGCCGCCGTGCTGCGCTTCATGACGGTTGAACGCGCATCCGGACGCGTTTCTGCAGCGCGTTCACGGTCGACACCAGGGCGATGCTGCGCGCATCGAGCACGAACATGAACGGCAGCAGGAAGGCGGGCGCGGTGTACTTCCAGGCCTGCAGCATCGTAGGCGGACGGGCGCGTCGATCGACATGGCAAGCGAGCGTACTACTTTCAGTCGAACAACGGCAGCCGCCCGCTCAATCGCGCCGCCCATTCGAGCGGATCGAAGCGCGCCGCGCGTCCGCCGAGGCAATCGGCCAGAAACGTCTCCGTTGCCCGCAACACGCGCAGGTGGTGTGCCCAATAGCCCATCGAATGTCCCATCTCCGGAATGGTCACGTACTGCACGTGCCGTCCTCGGCTGCGCAGGGCTTCGACCATCCGCGCGGATTGCTCGGCGCGAACCCGCACGTCGTTTTCGCCTTGCACGATGAGCACGGGGCGCTCGATCCGGTCCGCCCAGTTGAGCGGCGAAACCTTCTCCATGCGCGCCCGGTCGACCGGCACGGCCGGATCGCCGACGTAGTTGTACCAGTAGCTGAGCTCGAGCTCCCAGTAGGGCGGAAAGTCCTCGATCAGACTGACGAGATCGGTGGGCCCGGCGATATCGATCCCGCAGGCGAACAGTTCCGGCTCCCGGGCGAGCGCCATCAAGCTCGCATAACCGCCGTAGCTGTGGCCCATGACCGCGACCCGTGCCGGGTCGGCAATGCCTTTCTCGATCGCCCAGCGCACGCCGTCGACGAGGTCGTCCTGCATGCGTGCGCCCATCTCCCCCACCGCCGCGGTCAGGAACGAACGGCCATAGCCGGTAGAGCCGCGGAAATTGATGGCAAGCACGGCATAGCCGCGATTGGCGAGGAAGTGCGCGCGCAGCAGATCCTCGCTGTGACCCGGATCCGACCAGACCACCCGCGACCAAGGCCCGCCGTGGACCAGCACCACCAAGGGCAGCCGCTTCTTGTCTCCCGTCCCGGGCGGACGCACGAGGTAGGCGGGAATCGCAAGACCGTCGCGGGCCTGGAACTCCACTGCTTCCGGCACCGTCAACAAATGCCCGAACCCGTTTTCGCCGCTGTCGCCCAGCAGCTCGTGGGTTTTTTGCGTGCGATCGAGCAGGTAGTAGCGCCGATCGGCATGGGTGAATACGCCGATCACGAGACGCTTTTCGGCCGCGTCCATGGACACGATCTCGAAGCCGAAACGCACGCCGGCGTATTCGTCCAGCAGGGGTCTCAGGTCGGCCGCGAGCCCCGGGTCGAGGATACGCGTGTGCGGATAATCCGCGTTGGTGCTGACGGTGAGCGGTGCACCGCTCACCTTGCTGGTCACGACCCGGCCCACGTCGGCGCCCGCCTCCTCGTGCACGAGCGCACCCACGCCGCTTGCCGTGTCGACTTCGAACAGCGCCATGCGGTCGCGGCCCTGGTTGCTCAGCACCCAGGCCTTGCGGCGATCCGGCGATACACCGACCGCGCGGGTCACGTCCTCGGCTGCGCGCGACAGCGCCGAGCGCGCGCGCAGTTCCGCCGAGCGTGGCTTACCCCGCGGGCGCGCGGCGACCTCGGACTTGCGCCAGCCGAGAACGGCGCCCTGCGCATCGGTTACAGGTGCGACGCCGTCGCCTGGATTGGCGGCGACCAGTTCCTCGGCGCCCGTGGCGAGATCGATCCGATAGAGATCGCGCACGTTGCGATCGCGCCGGTTGTGCAGCACCAGCACGTGCTGCGGATCCGAATCCAGGATGCGATAAAGCCACACGCGCACACCGGGATACGGCGTCAGATCGCGCAGCTCGGCATCGGGGTCATCCAGCTCCAGGCTGTACAGGTGGTGGTTTTCCGCGCCCGACTTGTCGTCCAGGATCAGCAGCCGCCGGCCGTCCGCCGACCAATGCGTGCCGCTGCCGCCGGCGCGATACAGGTGCACCGAGCCGTCGGGGTTGCGCACGTGCAAGCGCCGGCCCCACCTGGACGGCCCGCTCCAGCGCAGCCGGCTGCCGTCGGGAGCGAAGGAAAATCCGTCGAGCCCGTGGCGCCCGAATACGAACTTGTAGGTCGCAATGAGCTCGGGCAGCTCGGCTTCGCGCAGCGCCGAATGCACCGGGGCGCGCTCGCAGCCGGTGGCGAGCGTCGTGATCAGAACGCACAGCGCGACGTGCCGCCATACCGGACGCAAGCTAGTGTCCTGAGTCCGAGGTTCGTCGCAGAAATCTCGAGCCTCTGCCGTGAGGCCAAGCGGGCAAAAGTGTCGAAATCGGCGCCAGACGCGAAGCGAACCACAGCCAGGTTGGACACCTGGCGAGGATTCGCGACACTGTATGGCGTCGATTCTCGGCTCTTTTGCGCGGCGAATTTCGGACTCAGGACACTCGATGGGCTTTGCCGGCTGCAGCACCACGAAGAGCCGGACGGCAGCATGGCGCTGCGCTCTCCGGCCCCCGGAGCAATGTGCAATGTGCAATGTGAACGGCGCGTGGAGCTACTTGAGGTGTTTTCCGACCAGCTTGGTCATGTCGAACATCGAGACCTGCTTCTTGCCGCCG
>JBOIEI010000094.1:0-5227 GCA_050741055.1 Burkholderiales bacterium
TGCCCGCGGATGTGCGCTTGGGCCGCGCCGGTCAACGAGCATGGGTTCGCTTCGACTTCGGCGCCGCTCCGCTTGCGCAGCAATGGGGCCGGCGCCTGCGGCAGGCGCTGCTCAAACACTTCAACCCGGGCGGCTGAGTGCATGGCCGGGGTAGCGAACGTCACGGTGGCGGCGCCTGCGCCGGGTGTCGTGTGGGGCCTGTACCCGCAACGCGAGGCCGGCAATGGCCCCCGCAGCGCGCTCGGCGAGCGCCTGCGCGCACGGCTTGCGGGCGATCGGCGCTACCACCGGATTGCACGCGAAGCGCAGCGCGCCGCGCTCATCTGGGCAGCGCTGTCGAGCGAGGCGCATGCAATTCGGCTGGCCGAGCTGCGCTCTCGACTGCGCCGGCAAGGGCTCGAAAGCGATGTAGTGGTGGAGGCGCTCGGCTGCGCGGCGAACGCGGCACGCCGCGGCCTCGGCGCCCAGCTCTATGCCACGCAGTTGTTCGCCGCCGCGGTCCTGCTCGATGGCCGGCTGGCCGAAATGGCGACCGGCGAAGGCAAGACCTATGCCGCGGGCGCGGCCGCGGCGGTCGCTGCGCTGGCCGGCATACCGGTGCACGTGATCACCGCCAACGACTATCTGGTCGCGCGCGATGCGCAAGCGCTCGCACCCTGGTATGCGGCGCTCGGGCTGCGAACGGGTTGCAGCGTCACGACGCTCGATGACGCCCAGCGCCGCAGCCAATATCGCACCGACATCGTCTACTGCACGGCGCGCGAGCTGGTGTTCGACTACCTCCGCGACGGCCTGGCGGCGCCCGGCCGCCATGAGCTGATGCAGCGGGCGTCCGCGCTCGCCTGCGATGCCGCCGCACCGCGCCTGCGCGGGCTTTGCATGGCGATCCTGGACGAAGCCGACAACGTGCTGTTGGACGAAGCGGTGACGCCGCTGGTGCTATCGACGCCGCATGCCAACCCGGAACGACGGGCGTTCCTGTGGCAGGCGCTCACGCTCGCGCGTGCGCTGCGCGAGGGAGAGGACTTCGCCCTCGAGCGGGCCAGCCGCCGCGCCCACCTCACCGAGCGGGGAGTCGAGCGACTGGCACAGCTCAGCGAATCCCTGCGCGGTCCCTGGCGCATGCGCCGCCGCGCCGAGGAAGCGGTCGCCATGGCCCTGGCCGCGCTGCATCTGTACCGGTGCGACCGCGACTACGTCATCGAAGAGGACCGGATCGTGATCGTCGATCCGCACACCGGCCGCACCGCCCCCGGGCGCGCCTGGTCGAACGGGCTACACGGTCTGATCGAACTCAAGGAGCGCAGGCCGCTCAGCGCGGATACCCGTACGCTCGCACAGATCACCTACCAGCGGTTCTTCCCGCGCTACCTGCGCCTGTGCGGGATGAGCGGCACGCTGCGCGAAGCGCGCCGGGAGCTGCGTTCGGTCTACGGCTTGAGCGTGGTCCAGGTGCCCCTGCGCCGGCCTTCGCGCCGCTTGCGCCTACCCTCCCGGCTGGTCGAGTCCGGCCCGCAGTGCTGGCGGCCGCTGGTCGATCGGATTCTCGAGCTGCACGCGAGCGGCCGTCCGGTGCTCATCGGCACCGGGTCGGTGGCCGATTCCGAAGCGCTCGGCTGCCTATTGGCGCAAACCGGTATCCCGCATCGCGTGCTGAACGCACGCAACCATCGTGAGGAGGCGGCCATCGTCGCACGGGCAGGAAGGTTCGGCGCCGTGACCATTGCCACACAGATGGCCGGCCGCGGCACCGATATCGTCCTTGAGGCCGGGGTACAGGACGCGGCCGGCCTGCACGTCATCGATTGCCGGGAGGCGGCGCCGCGGCGGCTCGAACGCCAGCTCGCCGGTCGCTGCGCCCGCCAAGGCGATCCGGGCAGCTGCGAGCGTTGGCTGCCTCTCGGCGCGATGGCCTGCAAAGGGCCGTTCGGCTCAATCTTTCGCGCTGCGGTCCGATACTGGAATCGAAATGGAACGGCCCGACGACCGCAGTGGCTGGTCCGGGTCTGGATTCTGGCTCATCAATGGGTCGAGGAACGACGCGGCGCGCATGCGCGCCGCCTGGTCATGCTGCAGGACCGGGCGTGGCAACGCTGCAGCTCGTTCACCTCGGCGGCGGAGTGATAGCACCATGGAACTCATGAAATTGCTGCCTGCCCTCGTCGGCGCCACGGCGCTCGCACTTTGCTCCGGGGCCCGGGCCGGCGCACCGGTCGGCTGCCTGATCGAGCCCGAACGGGTGGCCGAGGTCGGCTCGCCGGTGGTCGGCGTCATCGATGCGGTGCGCGTCGACCGGGGCGACAAGGTAAGCGCCGGCCAGCCGCTCGCCGTGCTGCGCGCCGATGTCGAGCGCGCGAACCTCGACGTGGCTGAATCGCGCGCTCACCTGGAAGCGGACGTCGGCGCCGCCACCGCCAACCTGGTGCTCGCCCGTCAGCGTCTCGAGCGCGCGCAACAGCTGCATGCGGTCAACTTCGTTTCGCGGCAGGCGCTGGAGCAGGCGAACGCCGAGCACGAGATCGCGGCCCAGCGGCTCGCGCAGGCGAAAGAGCATGCCCAGGTCCTGGCGCGCGAGCTCGGCGTGGCCCAGGCGCAATTGCGCCTGCGCACGCTGCGCAGCCCCTTCCACGGCGTGGTGGTGGATCGTTTCATGAACCCCGGCGAGCGGGTGGAGGAAAAGCCGCTGCTGCGCATCGCCATGATCGATCCGCTGCGGGTCGAAGTGATGCTGCCGGTGGCCCACTATGGCAGCATCGCCGCCGGCGCCTCGCTCACCGTGTATCCCGACCTTCCCAACGCCGAGCCGGTGAGCGCGCGCGTGACGCGCGTGGACAAGGTGATCGACGCGGCGAGCAACACCTTTCGCGTTCGCCTGAGCCTTCCCAACCCCGGCCACAAGCTGCCCGCGGGGCTGCGTTGCCGCGTCGATCTGCCGAACGCGCCCGAGCGCGTCGCGGGAAAGATCATGCCCGTGCCGGGCAAGGCCGCGCCCGTCACTACATCGGGCGCCGCAGCGCGGGTCGCGACACCAGGCGCCGCAGCGCGCGTCGCCACAGCGCCGGGCACCGCCGCACGCTCGGCTCAGCGCTGATCGTCATGCGCCGCTGGCCGCGCCCGCTGCTCGAGGAGCTCGAAGAGCGCATCCTCTACTCGGCCGAGTTCGCCCCGGCCGTGCTGGCGGGCAGCGCCTGGGACGCGCCCGCGATGGAGCAGGCAGCCGAGCATACCCAAGCCTCCCAGAGCGGCGCGACCGAGATCGTCGTCATCGATGCGGGCGTCGCGGACGCGGACCGGCTCGGCTCCGATCTCGAGCAGCAGCGCGTGAACGGACGCGCCGTCGAGGTCGTCCGGATCGGCAGCGGCGAAGACGGCATCGATCGAATCGGCGCGGCCCTTTCCGGACGCAGCGACATCGCCGCCGTGCACATCGTGTCGCACGGCACCGAGGGCGGCATTCGACTCGGTACGGCGACCCTCGACGCCGGGACGCTGCTCGCGCGCGCGCAGCAGATCGCCGGCTGGAGCAGCGCGCTCAGCGCAGACGCCGACCTGCTGGTCTACGGCTGCGACATCGCGGCAGGCAGCAAGGGCGAGGCACTGGTCGACGGACTGGCGGCGCTCACCGGGGCCGATGTCGCGGCGAGCGACGACCCGACCGGCGCACGGGCCAGCGGCGGCGACTGGCAGCTCGAATACCGCAGCGGCAGCATCGAATCCGCGCTGGCGCCCAGCGCCGAGCTGCGGCAGGCGTGGGACGGCGTGCTCAACGTCGCCGCCGGCCCTAGCTCCAGCGGCACAGCCATCTTCGCGCAGAACGGACAGGGGCAACCGCGGGCGGCGTCCTGGGACGGGTTCGCATTCGGCGCGGCGGCGGGCTCCGCGAGCATCGGCCAGCTGCAAAACATCCAGGCCGCCGAAGCGCCGACGCGCGACGAGATCATCGTGCTCGGCGTCGACGCTTCCGGAACCATACGCGGCGAGCGCTGGGATGGCAGCGCGGGAACCTGGAGCGCGCTGCCCTTCACCGGAGCCGCCTCGGAGCCCGACCGCACCGGTTTCGCGATCGCTTACGAGCAGACAAGCGGCCATGCGCTGGCAGTGTGGAATGACGACAGCCAGGCGGCTGGCAACAAGCTGCGCTATGCGATCTGGGATGGCGCGTCGTGGAGCGCTTCGGCAGCGATCGGCGCTTATGCGGGCGAGCCGCAGCACATGCAGCTCGCCGTGAAGCCAGGCAGCGACGAGATGGTGCTGGTCGTAAACGACGGCAATTCGGACGACTACGCGCTGGTCTGGAACGGATCGGCCTGGGGCAATGGCATCAGCCTGGATACCTCGGGCACGAACGAGACCGATCAGACGGCACTCGCGGTGACCTACGAATCCGTGAGCGGCCGCGCCATGGTCGCCTACGGCAAGAACGGCGACACCGACCTCTATTACCGGTACTGGAACGGCGCGGCATGGAGCGGCGAAGGCGCTGCCGGACTGCCGGCTTCGCTGCTGCAGGAGGTGCGCTGGATCACGCTCGCTTCCGATCCGAACAGCAATCGCATCGCGGCCGGCACGCTGCGCACCGAGCTCCTGGGCAGCGCCGCGACCTTCGCGGTGTGGGACGGCGCCAGCTGGGGCGCAGCAGTCAAAACGTCCTCGCTACTGGCCAACACCAACGATCGCAGCGTCGCCGTGGCGTTCGAGTCAGACAGCGGCGCAGCGCTTGCCGCGTACGCCGATACGGGGAACGTGGTGCGCTACCGCACCTGGACCGCGGGCGGCGGCTGGTCGGGCCAGGTGAACGGGCCGAACTTCGGCGCGAATCCCGCCACGCTGAGCCTGATCGCCGATCCGTTCACCGACCAGATCATGCTTGCGGCCAATGATTCGGCGCGCGACCTCAATCTCGTGCTCTGGAACGGATCCGTCTGGGGCACGAGCACGGAACTGTCTACCGATACGGGTCAGTCCGGCGACCAGCCGTTCGCTTTCGTATGGCAGCAAACGCGGCCGGCGGCAACCGGAACTTCGCTCTGGCTTTCGCCCGGATCCGACGCAGCCTCGCCCGGGTGGCCCGGCGTGAATGCGGTCTTCAAGGGCGAAATCCTGCAGTTCGGCCAGCCGGACCTGCAGTTCTCTCCCGCCACCACCGACGGCACGTTCCGCCACGTGTTCGATCTTGCCGAGTTCGGGGACGGCAACGTCAACCTCGATGCGATCCATTACGTGAGCC
>JBOIEI010000095.1:0-5087 GCA_050741055.1 Burkholderiales bacterium
GCGTGAGACGATGGCAGCCTACTTCGCCGAGTACGGCCAGCGCCTGCCCACTTGCGCCGACTATGCAGCGTTTCGCGCTCACGACGCCAAGGCGATGCTCGGCGTGGCGCCGCTTGCTGGCGGCTTCGTGCTCGACGCGGACGGCATCGCGATCGTCACCGAGAACGAGCTCTACGCCGCGCAGGCTCGGACGCGTGCCGCGCGCGAAGTCGGCAAGCGCATTTCCAGCGAAGCGATGGTGCGCGATCTGTCCGAGATCCGCATCGGCGACCCGGTGGTGCACGAAGGCCACGGCATCGCCCGCTACCAGGGCCTGCAGACGCTCGATCTCGGCGACGGCGCGAGCGAATACCTGATGCTCGAATTCGCCAACGCCGACAAGCTCTACGTGCCGGTCACGCAGTTGCACCTGATCGGGCGCTATGCCGGTGCCGCGGCCGAGCAGGTCACGCTCTCCACGCTCGGCAGCGGGCAATGGGAGAAGGCGAAGCGCCGCGCCGCGCAGCAGGTGCGCGACACCGCGGCCGAGCTGCTGCACCTGTACGCGCAGCGTGCAGCGCGCAAGGGTCACAGTTTCAAGCTGAAGCCGCACGACTACGAAGCGTTCTGCGATGCGTTTCCGTTCGAGGAGACGACCGACCAGGCCGCCGCCATCACCGCAACGGTGCACGATCTGCAGGACGGCAAGCCGATGGACCGCTTGGTCTGCGGCGACGTGGGCTTCGGCAAGACCGAGGTGGCGCTTCGTGCCGCGTTCGTCGCGGTGATGGACGGCCGCCAGGTCGCGGTACTGGTGCCGACGACGCTGCTCGCCGAACAGCATTTCCAGACCTTCTCCGATCGCTTCGCCGACTGGCCCGTGAAAATCGCGGAGCTCTCACGCTTTCGCTCCGGCAAGGAAGTCGCGCGCACGCTGCACGCGCTCGCCAAGGGCGAGATAGATATCGTCGTCGGCACGCACAAGCTGATCCAACCGGACATCGAATTCAAGCAGCTGGGGCTCGTCATCATCGACGAGGAGCATCGTTTCGGCGTGCGCCAGAAGGAGCGGCTGAAAGCGCTGCGGGCGGAAGTCGACGTGCTCACGCTCACCGCCACGCCTATTCCACGCACGCTCGCCATGGCGCTGGAAGGGCTGCGCGATTTCTCCGTCATCGCCACGGCACCGCAGCGGCGGCTCGCTATCAAAACCTTCGTTTCCCCGACCAGCGCGGGCCTCATCCGCGAGGCGTTGCTGCGGGAGCTGAAGCGCGGCGGCCAGGTGTATTTCCTGCACAACGACATCGACACCATCCAGCGCCAGGAGGAATCGCTCGCGCGCCTGGTGCCCGAAGCACGCATCCGCGTTGCGCACGGTCAGATGCGCGAGCGCGAGCTCGAGCAGGTCATGCGCGATTTCTACCAGCAGCGCTTCAACGTGCTGCTGTGCACGACCATCATCGAGACAGGCATCGACATCCCGACGTCCAATACCATCGTCATCAACCGTGCCGACCGCTTCGGCCTCGCCCAGCTGCATCAGCTGCGCGGTCGGGTCGGACGCTCGCATCATCAGGCGTATGCCTATCTGTTGATCCCGGACGAAGAGGCCATCACCACGCAGGCGCGCAAGCGCCTGGAAGCCATCCAGATGATGGAGGAGCTGGGCTCCGGGTTCTATCTCGCCATGCACGACCTCGAGATCCGGGGGGCGGGCGAAGTGTTGGGCGAGGGCCAGAGCGGCGAGATGGCCGAAGTCGGCTTCAATCTCTATGCTTCCATGCTACAGTCCGCGGTGCAAGCGTTGAAGCGCGGCCAGGAACCGGATCTCACCGAACCCCTCGGGATCGCCACCGAGATCAATTTGCACTGTCCGGCACTGCTGCCGAGCGACTACTGCAGTGACGTGCACGAGCGCCTGGTGCTGTACAAGCGCATGGCAAGCTGCGAGAGCGTCGAAGCGCTCGACGAGATCACCGAGGAGCTGATCGACCGCTTCGGCCTGACGCCGCTGTCCACGCAGGTGCTGATCGAGATGCACCGCCTGCGCATCCTCGGCACGCCGCTGGGCATCACACGCATCGACGCCGGCTCCGAGATCGTGCAGCTGCAGTTCGGCCGTCACGCCGATATCGATCCGGCGCGCGTGATCCAGCTCGTCCAGACCCGCCGCAACTACCGCTTCGCGGGCCAGGACCGACTGAGGATCGCGATTCCGGCCGGCGATATCGCGGTGCGCATTGCGGCGATCAAGGAAGCGTTTCGGGAGCTTGCGAAGCCGGTCCAGGCGCAAGCTGCGATGCGCGCGAGCTGATGCGCCGCGCGGCGCGGAACATGCGCTCGAAGCGCTCGCGATCGGCGGCCGCGTTGGCGCCGCGCAGCTCCGGCGCACGCGTTGCAAGATCCAGCCGCGTACCCGGATAGGCGGCGAGCAGCGCGAGCAGCGAAGACCATCCCACCCCCATGCGCTGCAGGTGGTCGGCCACGCGGAAATAGCGCAACCCCCAGCGGCCGGGACGCTCCGGCTGGCTGCGCAACACGGCGAACGCGACCGGAAAGCCGAAGGTCGATTGCTCCGATGTGCCCGCGAGCGCGCTGCGCACGGTCAAGGCGAAACGCACGACCTGGTCCGAAGTGACGACTTCTCCGGTGCGATGCAGAGCCTCGATGACGTTGCCTTCCAGCACGCTCGCCAGGACCTCGGTGCGCTCGTGGCGCAGCTGCGCCACGCTCAGCTCGGCATCGATCGTGACATCCGGATCGCCCAGCCCGAGGTGCTGCTGGCAGAAGCTCTGGAAGCGCGCGCCGTAGGAGGCGCTCGATACCGCCCAGGTGACGCGCACCATGCCGGCCGCCGCGAAACGGCGAAAGAGGTTCATCCAGCCGCGATTGTCGGGATGGTCGTAAGTCGTCTCCAGGCTCACGTCGATGTAGACGCTTTGCATGAGCTGGATGATCGACTCGCACAGGTAGAACGCTGCGCGCAACGCCAGCACGTCGTTGGGCAGCCAGGGCTGAGCATGCGATTCAGCGCCGACCTTGTGCTCGAGATACGGCCATTCGGGATTGAGCTGGCGATCGAGGAAGCGCAACCGTTCATCGCACCGAATGTGATCGAGAATGCGGTCGAGCGCATCGCCGTGGCGCGTCACCGCGCCTTCGGCCAGCGCCAGGCGCGGATACCAGCGCTGGCGCAGCTCCTTGAACAAGCGCTCGATGTCGATGTCCGCGTCGTCGTTGTCGCGCGTCGCGTCCTGCGCCCGCGGCTCCTCGCTGCGGGCGCGCGCGACCGCACTTTGCAGCACGGTATCGCCGATGTGCAGCCCGAGCCGGCGATAGCTCTCGAACTGCGGCTCGTCGAAGAACTGGTCGACCGTCGTCTGGTGCGGAAACTCGGGATGCTCGTTGCGATACTGGGCGACGTCCTGCGGCTCGGCGCCGCATAGGGTCGTCTTGATGTAGAGCAGGTAACCCACGCCGCCGGCGCGGGCCTCGACGCGATCGTAGCGGATGAGCCCGAGCGCGCAGTGGTGCGGGCTCAAGCGCGCGTCGCCCTGGGGCACGAGCGCGCTGGTGTCGATCTCGATGTCGACGCCGAGATCGATGCGGCACTTGCGGATCGCGTTGCCCAGGTCCTCGAACGTGCTCCCGGGGTCGCAGCCCGCATCGCAGGCGACGATGAAGCGACAGCGCCGGCGCACCAGCTCGTAGATGGCGAGATTCTCGAAGTGCCCGCCGTCGCTCAGGTAGACGAAGTCGCTGCTATCGTTCGACAGCCCGAACAACTCGCTCAGCAACGGCCGCAAGCTCTGGCTGGGACCCGGCCTCGCCCACACCCTGGGCCGGCGCGGATTCTGGAACCAGCTGCCGAGCCGGACGCTGAACACGGTGAGCAGGAACGCGACTGTGGGCGAGGAGTGATAGCCGGCGTTCGGGCTCGCGGCCGCCCCCGAAATGGTGACAGCGTTCGAGAGCGCGATCGAGCCTTTGCGTCTGAAGCGCGCTACGCCGCTCACATAGTCCTCTGTCGCGCAGTAGCGCCCGACCCAGCGCGAGCTCCCTTCCTCGGGCATCTGGTAGCCGCAGTACAGCGGCGTGAAGACGAACGAGCCGGCTTTGCGGTGCTGCCAGGCGAGCTTCTGCCCGGTGGTGAGATTGATCGCCGTGTTGACGATCGGATACGGCCGCTGCTTCGGGCCGGCGAGCTCGGCAAGCGCGATGTCGTCCTCGCGATCGAAGCCGGTGAACGGGTGCGGGCGCCGGATCGTCCGGCTGGCGCCGAAGTAGCAACGCAGCAGGCGATTGCGGTACAGGGGTCCCAGCGAGAACACGTTCACGTCGACCCGGGACGAGAGCACGATCGCCAGCACGGCGAGCCCGAACATCAGCATCGCGAGCTCGCCGATGCGCGTCAGCGCGAGCTCGCAATAAGCCGCGGCCGCATGCTGCGAGAACTCGGGCGGCGGCGGTACGGCGTCCGACGGCGCGGCTGCCGAGGCTGCTTCGGCTGCGACGGCATCCGGAGTGCACAGCAGCGGATCCGGCACGAGCGCCCAATGCATCCCGATCGCGACCGCGATGACCAGCCCCGCGACGAAGACGTAGGGCAACACCGCCGTGATCCACTCGAGAATGCGCCCGGGCCGCAGCACCGTGGTCGAGGCCGTCCGGCCGAGCAGCACGCCCACGATCGTAGTCGTGATCCAGCCGATGCTGAGCGCGGCCATCCATTGCCCGGCCCAGTCGACGACGGCGGGCGTGTAGATGACCACCGCGAAGCCCACGCCCCAGGCGAACATGACGAGCGTCGCCCATCCGCCCAGGCGGCCCCACCACTCGCGGACGTCTTCGCTGAATCCGCGGCTCACGAGGCCGATGTGCAGCACCAGTCCGAATGCGATGATGCTCAAAAGTATCGGCACACCGAACGCCGTGATGAGCCATGACGAGGCTTCCCAGTACGAAATCGCAACCTGCACGGCGAGCACCGAGTAGCCATAGCACATCCAGCCCATCAGGGCGCCGGCGAACGGCGCCCACAGCACCACATAGTCCCAGCGGAAGCGGCCGGTCGAGGGAAAGAACAGGCTCACCGCCGCACCCAGTAC
>JBOIEI010000096.1:0-3724 GCA_050741055.1 Burkholderiales bacterium
ACCATCTCCTGCACCATGCTGTGATCTTCGGTCAGGCGCTCCAGCCGCGACCCGTGCAGCCGGTACAGGCGCGAATCGCCGACGTGGGCCGCGGTGACGAAATCAGGCCCGAGCAGGATCATGACGAGCGTGGTGCCCATGCCATCGAGCTGCTTGTCGCGCGCGGCGCTCTTGCGTACGCCCTGGTTGGCGCGCCGGACCAGCTCGACCACGAGCGAAGCGCGCACCTCGCGGCTGCGCGCGCGCGCGCCGTGGCGCTCGCTGTCGGCGAGGGCGCGGCGCAGGTCGTCCTTGATGCTGCGCAGCGCCGTCCTGGCTGCGATGTCGCCGCCCTGGCTGCCCCCCATGCCATCGGCCACCATCGCCACGCCGAGCCGGGTGTCCCAGTCGATCGCGTCCTCGTTGCGCCGGCGCAGGCGGCCGACATCGCTCACGCCCGCGATCTCGACCAGCGGGGTGGATTTGCCGGGCAGGCGAGCTCCGCTGCCGCTGCCACTGCCGCTTCCGTCAGGCCGCAAGATCGGGCTCCGCGTACATTTCGAACAGTTTCTTGTCGATCGCCTTGCGGTAGGCGTCCTTGCCGATGACCTGCTTGGCGTCGAGCAGGCGCTTCAACGCCGTGTCCATGCTTTGCATCCCCTGCAGGCTTCCGCTCTGGATCGCGGTGGCGATCTGCTCGGTCTTGCCGTCGCGCAAGATGTTGGCGACGGCGGGGTTGTTAACCAGGATTTCGAGTGCGGCGACACGGCCCTTGCCGTCGGAACGGCGCACCAGCTGCTGCGAGACGACTCCGAGGAGCGAGGTGGAGAGCATGCTGCGAATCCGTCCCTGGTCGCCGGGGGGAAAGACATTGACGATGCGATCGACCGTGGCAGCCGCGCCATTGGTATGCAGCGTTCCGAGCACCAGGATACCGGTCTCGGCCGCGGTCACGGCGAGCGAGATCGTCTCCAGGTCGCGCATTTCGCCGACCAGGATGACGTTGGGGTCCTCCCGCAACGCCGAGTGCAGTGCCGCGGCGAAGCTGCGGGTGTCGAAGCCGACCTCGCGCTGGCTCACCAGGCTTTGCTTGTTCTGGTGCACGAATTCGATCGGATCCTCGATCGTGAGAATGTGCCCCTTGCGGGTGCTGTTGACGTGGTCGACCAGCGCCGCGAGGCTCGTCGACTTGCCCGATCCGGTCGGCCCGGTGCACAGCACCAGACCTTTTTTCTGCTGGCAGAAGGTCGCCAGCACCGACGGCAGCCCCAGCTCCTCCATGCTCTTGATGGCGGATGGAATCACCCGCAACACGGCGCCCACGCCGTTGATGTGGCGGTAGACGTTGACGCGAAAGCGCGCCATCCCGTCCACCGCGTAGGCGAAGTCGATCGAGTTGCGCTTCTCGAAAGCGACCCGCGCCGGGTCGGGCATGATCTCGCTCACAAGACCCATCGTCTCGGCCGCCGACAGCTCGCGGTACTTCACCGCGACCAGATCGCCGTGCAGGCGGATGCGCGGCGGATTGCCCGAGACCAGGTGCAGGTCCGAGCCATCCTGCTTGACCAGCAATTCGAGGAAGGTGTCGATGCGGCTCAACGCGATCCTCCGTCAGCGCACCAGAGCGACCTGCGGGACGAGCCGCTTGTCGGTCACGAAGCGCTGGAAGAGCTTCTTGTCGTTGGCGTGCAGGTAGGCATCGTCGGGATCGACCTCCTTCGCCTGGATCGCCTCGAGCAGCGCCTGGTCGAGCAGGCACATGCCGTTCGCCTTGCCGGTTTGCATCACCGCCGGAATCTGGAACTGCTTGCCGGTCAGAAGCAGGTTGGAGATCGCAGGCGTCAGCACCATGACCTCGACGATCGCCTTGCGGCCGCGTCCGTCGGGTTTCTTCACCAGCACCTGGCTGACGACACCGCGCAGATTCTGCGACAGGAACATGAGCCCCTGCGCCTTCTGCTCGGCCGGCAGCGAATCGACGATCCGATCGAGCGTCTTGGCCGCGCTGGTGGTATGCAGCGTACCCAGCACCAGGTGACCCGTCTCGGCCGCCATCATGGCCATCGCAATGGTTTCCGGATCGCGCAGCTCACCCACCAGGATCACGTCCGGATCCTCGCGCAGCGCCGCGCGCAGCCCTTCGGCGAAGCTGCCCACGGAGCTGCCGACTTCGCGTTGAACCACCAGTGACATCTTGCTCCGGTGCATGAACTCCACCGGATCCTCGAGCGTGATGATGTTGAGCTTGCGAGTGGTGTTGAGGTAGTCGATGATGGCGCCCAGCGTGGTGGACTTACCGGTGCCGGTGGCGCCGGTCACGAGCAGCATCCCCTGGTGCGCTTGAGCAAGCTTCTTCACCACCGGCGGCAAGCCCAGGTCGTCCAGCGTGCTGACCGCCTTGGGCACGATCCGCGCGACCGCCGCAATGCCGCCCAGCTTGCGGAACACATTGAAGCGATAGCGCTCGCCCTCGGCCGGTGCATAGGAGAAGTCGAGATCGTGCCCGGCTTCGAACTGGCTGCGCTGCTCTGCGCTCAGAATCTCGAAGATGAGGCTGCGGCATTCGTCGGCGCTGAGGTTGCGATAGCGCACCGGCTGGATCTCGCCGTGCATGCGCAATACCGGTGGCATGCCGACCGCCAGATGGATGTCGGAGGCGTTCTGCTCGCGCCCGAGCTGCAGGAAGGCGTCGATGCGGGCGGTTTGGGAGGGTGAGCTCACGCCGCTGCCTCCATATGCATCAGCTGCTCGAGATCGTGCAGCATCTCCACCGCGCTGGCGTAACGCTCGTCGGGATTGACCGACATCGCCTTCAGGATGATTGCCTCGAGCGCCGGCGCGATCTCGGCGTTGCGGCTGCTCGGCGGCGGCTTCGCGCCTTCGAGGTGCTGATAGAGCACTGCCATCGGATTGTCGCCGCTGTACGGGGGCGCCCCGGTGAACATCTCGTACATGATCACGCCGAGCGCGTACAGGTCGGTGCGCTGATCGATGGCGAGCCCGCGCACCTGCTCGGGCGCCATGTAGCTCGGCGTGCCGACCATGTGTCCGGTCTTGGTGACGCGCGAATTGCTGTGGCTCATGGCCGCGGCCAGGCCGAAGTCGACGATCTTCAGCACGCCCTCGGTGTTGATCAGGATGTTGGCGGGCTTGAGATCGCGATGCACGATGCCGGCGGCGTGCGCGACGCTGGTGCCGCGCAGTATCGCTTGCACCGTGGCGTATCCCTCCTGCTTCGACAAGCCGCGGCCGCGCCGGATCTTGCGCGTCAAGGGCAGGCTCGCGAAATATTCCATGGACATTGCATAAGTCGCGCCGACGCTGAGGAAGTCGTGGATGCGGATGACGTTCTCGTGCGTGATCTTGCGCGCATAGCGCACCTCGTGGACCATGCGCG
This sequence comes from Burkholderiales bacterium, assembly GCA_050741055.1. GTDB lineage: Bacteria > Pseudomonadota > Gammaproteobacteria > Burkholderiales > WYBJ01 > WYBJ01. Next base: position 3,377 of record JBOIEI010000096.1, read on the forward strand.
CGATGGCGACCTCGTCCTGGACCAGGTGCGGGCTGATCAGCTTGAGCGCGATCTCCTCGTGCACCATCAGGTCCTCGACCAGGAGCACGATGCCGAAGCCGCCGCGTCCGAGCTCGCGCTTCACCCGGTAGCGGGACCCGAGCACCTGGCCCTCGCCCAGCCGGTTGAAGTCGATGATCTCCATTGCCGCTGCCGCAGGTGCGGCTCGGCCGTGCGCTGCCGCAGCAGCTGCCATTGGCGCGAATGCTTGCGGGGCAGGGGTCTGCTGCACGGGTGCCTGTGCCGCAGCGGCCGGCTTCGGTGCAGCCGAAGCCGGCATTTGCCGGGTTCGATCCGACGTTGCCGCCC
>JBOIEI010000097.1:0-3362 GCA_050741055.1 Burkholderiales bacterium
GACGCAAAGCCCGGCGTGGTCGTAAGCGTGATGGTGCGAATGTCGGCCGTGCCGCGCAAGGTGCGCGTCGACGCATCGATCCGCTCCAGGACGTCCTGCGCCGTCCGATAGACGCTTCGTCCCGCCGCCGTCAGGAGAAGCGCTCGCGTCTTGCGCTCGAACAGCCGCACGCCAAGCGCGCTTTCGAGCGCCTGCACCTGCCGGCTTACGGCCGACTGGGTCAGGAACAGCTCTTCGCCCGCCTTGGTGAAGGACAGGTGACGCGCTGCCGCCTCGAACGTTGGCAACAGCTCCAGCGGGGGCAAGTCGTAACGGCCTTTATGCATTCCCATGGCGCATGCATCGGATTCCGAGATAACGTTTGTTCGGGCATCGCTTCGACCGCATCATGCGCGCCATGGAAGAAGAATGGAAGCGCAGACGGTGGCATTCATTCCTGATCGGCATGCATAAGGAGCGCACCATGAACTCTGGCAAGGATCGTCAATCCGCGCTATTTCGGCGTGGAAGTCTGATGCGCATCGAGGCGATCGCCGGCAATCGCGTGGCCTGCCTGCGCGGCATGGTGTGGCTCACGCAGGAACGCGATCCGCTCGACCGCATTCTTTGCGCCGGTGAGACGTTCACGATCGACCGCCCTGGAATCGTGCTGATCAATGCGCTTGCGCACGACGCGGTACTGGAATGCTCTGAGCCGTCGCGCTGCTCGATTACACGGCCCTTGCCATACCGGAGCAAGAATGCTCTGTCGCTCGCAACGGAGATCGGCCACATCAAGGCGCGCGTCGAGCCGAAGGCGCTACGCGCGATGCCCGCCGGCATCCGGCATGAAACCGTCGAACTGGAAGCGCGGCGCATGCGCGGCCGGGTGGTCTGGCTCGTCATTCAGCATGCGAGACGGGCAGCGGCCACCATCGCGGCCGGCGCGGCGGCGCGTGCATCTGCCCTGCTTGCACGCATTGGGCGCGCGGTAGCGCGCACGCGCCGAGCGAACGCGAGCTGAACTCTTCTAGCGGCGGAGGTGCGCCGTGAGCAGCGACTGGTCGAGCTCGTGCTCTGCAGTGTAGCGCGCGATTTCGCCATGGTGGGCGAACCACACGCCGGCGAAGCGGCCGAAGTGATCGAGGATCTTGTGCAGCATCGCGGTTACCAGCGGCCGGCCGCCGAAGTGCGCATGGATCGCAAGGTGAAGTAATGCGCCGTGCTCGCGCGCATAAAGATAGTCGAACGTATCTGCGTAGACCTCGTAGTACGCGCGGGGGTTGAGGCGCTGCACGCGGTTGTCGACGAACTCCGACCAGGGAATCGAGACGATCGGACCGGCCGGAGTCTGTTCCAGCCGAGGCAGGCTGTAGTCGAGCGCATCGCAATGCCACTTCACGCCCTCCTCCACCAGCAGCGGCGTCGTATGCCGGTCGTTGCCGTATACCGGTGTCATCCAGCCCTCGGGCCTCGTTCCTGCGGTGCGCTCGAGGATATCGAGGCTGTTGCGAATCAACGCGCGCTGTTCCTCCGGTGGATAGTCGAGCAGGTACTGGTCCTGCGCATAGCCGTGACCCGCGACATCGAGCCCGCAACTCACGATATGGCGCACGGCATCCGGATAGCGCTCGGCGCTCAAGGCGTTGGAAAAAACGGTTGCCGGAATGCCGCGCTCGCTCAATATGCTCGCCAGGCGCCAGATCCCTTCGTTGCCACCGTATTCGGACCAGCGGCTCGCGGAAAGATCGGTGGTGCCGGGCTTGAGCGGCGTGGTGCGCGGAAAGTACGCGGGGTGCTTGCCTTCCGACCAGCTTTCGAGCAGAACGCTGACGATGATGGCAACGCGCTCGTCATTGGGCCAGCGGTGAATGTCCATGCGTTGTTCCTGTTGGAGCGGCTGTTTATCACGGCAAACCAACGCGCACCCCTCACCCGCTGCCCTCCCGGAAAGGAGCGGGAGTTCCGGGCAGAAAGGGATGACGAAAAGAGTGAGCTCGCAGGTGATCGAGTCCTAGTTCGGCTTCAGGCCCGCCACCCGAATGGCATCGCCATAGTTTTTCCAATCGCGCCGAATCAGTGCTTCGAACTCTTGCGGCGAGCCGACCAGCGGCTCGGCGCCCGCCTTGACCATGGCATTGCGCGTCTGGGCATCGGCCACGGCGGCATGCAAGGTCCGGTGCAGCCGATCGAACACCGGCTTCGCGGTGCCGCTCGGCGCGGCCAGTCCCGCCCAGCCCACCAGGTCGAAGCCCGCCACGCCGGCTTCGGCAACCGTCGGCAGCTCGGGGGCGACCGACGAGCGCTTGGCGCCACCCACCGCCAACGCACGCAACTGCCCGTTGCGCACCAATCCCATGACCGAAGGCGCCGGCACGAAGGTGACTTGCGATTCGCCAGCCACGGCCGCGGCAAGCGACGGGCCGGCGCCCTTGTACGGCACGTGCAGCACCTGGATGCCCGCCATATGGGTGAAATACACCCCGGCGAGATGACTCTGGAACCCCGATCCGGCATTGGACCAGTTGAGCTTCGAGGGATGCTCCTTGGCGTAGCTCACCAGCTCCTGCACGCTCTTGAACGGGGTCTTGGGGTTCACCACCAGCACGTTCTGCGTGACGGCGAACTGCGAGATCGGCCGGAAGTCCTTGAACGGGTCGTAGCGACGCGTGGAGGTATAAATCTGCGGGCCGATCACCTGCGATGCGGTGGCGCAGGCAAACAAGGTATAGCCATCGGGTTCGGCCCGGGCCACGATGTCGCCGCCGATCGTCCCGCCGGCGCCTACTCGATTGTCCATGATCATCTGCTGGCCCAGCAGCTCGCTCATCTTGTTGAACACGACGCGGCTCATGGTGTCGATCGACGAGCCCGGACCCTGGGCGATGACGACCCGAATCGGCTTACTTGGATACGGCTTGCCGGCGGTGGTAGCGGCGCCGGCCGTGGTCGAAAGTACGAGAGTAAGAAGCGTGAACGACGGTACAACGAAGCGCGCGCATGCCATGACATCCTCCTTCGCAGGTAGCATCCGGTTTGCCCAGAACTGCGTTCGGCCGTTCGGAGCATTCCGGGCGGATCGGCAAAACGTCGACTGCGATGAGACCGTGCCTACGGAACGCTACGTTAGTCTTGTCCGTGCTGCCGGGCAACCGGGAAATTCACGCAGGAAGGGCGCTCCAAGGCCCTGGCGGAGGCAAGCGGAGGGATCGTGACCCAGCGTGCCTCGTCAGTGCTGCAGGATCTTGCTCAGGAACAGCTGCGCGCGCTCCGAACGAGGGCTGCCGAAGAACTCCTCTTTGGCCGCATCTTCGATGATTTCGCCGTTGTCCATGAAAACGACACGGTGCGCGACCTTGCGAGCGAAGCCCATCTCGTGCGAG
>JBOIEI010000098.1:0-4359 GCA_050741055.1 Burkholderiales bacterium
GTACCAGCGAGCCCGCGAACACGCACGCAGCGGTGAAGAAGCCGGCCGTGGTGGCATCCAGACCGTATTGCGAATTGAAGTAGATGGTGAGCGAGGAGGCGAGGCCGACGAAGCCGCCGAACGTGATCGAGTACAGGAACATGAACCACCAGGCGTCGATTTCCTTCAGCACGCGGAAATATTCGGTGAGCCGCTTGGCCGGCGGACAGTCCGGCGCGTCGCGCGCGAGCACGAGATAGAGCACGAACACGATCGCCAGCGGGATCGCGGCCAGGCCGAACACGTTGCGCCAGCCAAATGCCGCCCCGAGCGCGGGCGCGAACAGCGCCGCCAGCACCGTGCCCGAATTGCCGGCACCCGCGATGCCGAGCGCCGTTCCCTGGTGCTCGGCGCGATACCAGCGCGACGCGAGCGGCAACGCCGCGGCGAAAGAGGCGCCGGCGACCCCGAGGAATACGCCGAGCAGCAGCACGCCATGGTAGCTGTGCACGCCGAACTGCCACGCCCACAGAAGCGCGACCAGCACGATCGCCTGGCCGATCGCGCCGGCGAGCTTGGGCCTGAAGTGATCGACCATGAGACCCATGACGATGCGCAGCAACGCACCGGCGAGCACGGGTGTGGCGACCATCAGGCCTTTTTGCGCATGGCTCAAGTGCAGCTCTTCGGCGATCTGGACGCCGAGCGGACCCAGCATCACCCAGACCATGAACGCGAGGTCGAAGTAGAGGAATGCGGCGATCAGCGTGGGCAGATGTCCGGCCCGCAGGAACGACTCGCGGTTCATGCGCGTTTCCCCCGCGCGCCGTTCACACGCTGTTCGCATCCAAGGCAAACGGACGCGCACGCACGCACGCCGGGCGCAGAATCACAACGCAAGCAGCACATCGCCGTTCTCCACCTTGACGGAATACGAATGCGTGCAACCCTGGTCCGGCGCGACCGCATCGCCGCTGGCCAGGTCGATCCTCCAGCCGTGCAGCGGGCAGGTCACGCTGCGCCCGTGCACGATGCCTTGCGACAGCGGGCCGCCCTTGTGCGGGCACCGGTCGTTAAGGGCAAACACTTCGTCGTTCGCGTTGCGGAACACGCAGATATCGCCGGACGGATCGCGCACGACGCGCGCACCGAGCAGCGGAATCTCGTCCAGCGTGCAGACGCGTATCCATTCAGCCACGGGTCGTCGCCTCGCGCCGTTCGGACCCAAGCGCAAGCGGTTCGAATTCCCGGCGCAGTGTCGCCGGCCTGTCGTCGGAGCGCTCGTTCCCGGCGCGCTGTGCCCACGGATCGACATGGTGCTGGAGCGCGAACTGCAGCCGCTGCGCCAGCGCAGCCCGGTTGGCGGCATCGGCCACGACCTGTTTCTTGACGTACTCCAGCCCCACGCGCGCAACGAAGTGCACCGTGCGCTCGAGGTAGTAGCCTTCTTCGCGGTAGAGCTGCAGGAACGCCGCCGTGTGTTCGAGCACGTCCTCGCGCGTGGCGACCTTGCACAGGAACTGCGCCACTTCGGTCTTGATGCCGCCGTTGCCCGCGACGTAGATCTCCCAGGCGCCTTCGAGCCCGATGACGCCGACATCCTTGATGCCCGACTCGGCGCAGTTGCGCGGGCAACCGGAGACCGCGAGCTTCACCTTGTGCGGCGCCCACATGCCGAACAGCATGCGCTCGATCTCGGCCCCCATGCTCATCGACGACTGGGTGCCGAAGCGACAATGCTCGGCGCCGACGCAGGTCTTGACCGTGCGCAACGACTTGCCGTAGGCATGGCCCGACACGAGCCCGGCTTGGCCCAGCTCCGCCCAGATGTTCGGCAAGTCCGCCTTGCGCACGCCGAGAAGATCGATGCGCTGGCCGCCGGTGACCTTGACCGTCGGCACGGCGTACTTCTCGGCCACGTCGGCGATCGCGCGCAGCTCCTGCGGCGTGGTGACGCCGCCCCACATGCGCGGCACCACCGAGAACGTGCCGTCCTTCTGGATGTTGGCGTGCGCGCGCTCGTTGATGAAGCGGCTTTGCGGATCGTCGCGCGCCTCGTGCGGCCAGGTGGCGATCAGGTAGTAGTTGAGCGCCGGGCGGCAGGTGGCGCAGCCGTTCGGCGTGCGCCACTCCAGCGCGCGCGTGACGGTCGGGATGTCGAGCCACTTGTTCTCGCGAATCGCGCGTCGCAGGGCGCCGTGCGACAGATCGGTGCAGCCGCACACCGCCTTGTCCTTGCTGTCGGCCGGCTGGTAGGCGCCGCCGATGGTCGAGGCGAGCAGCTGCTCGACCAGGCCCGTGCACGAGCCGCAGGAGCTGGATGCCTTGGTGTGCTTGCGCACGTCCTCGAGCGTGAACAGGCCTTTTTCCTTGATCGCACGCACGATGGTGCCCTTGCACACGCCGTTGCAGCCGCAGATCTGCTCGTGATCGGGCATGGCCGCGGCGCGGCTCGCGCCCTGGTGGCGGGCATCGCCCAGGTTGGTCTGGCCGAACATGAGGTGGTCGCGGATCTCGTGCACGTTCTGCCGGTCGCGCATGAGCTGCAGATACCAGGAGCTGTCCACGGTATCGCCGTACAGAACGCCGCCGATGATGCGGTCGTCCTTCAGCATCAGCTTCTTGTACACGCCGCCGGACGGATCGTTGAGCGTGATCTCGTCGATGCCCTCGCCGCCCGTGAAATCGCCCGCGGAGAACACGTCGATGCCGGTGACCTTGAGCTTGGTGGATACGAACGAGCCCGAGTAGCGGCCGATGCCGAAGTGGGCGAGATGCGTGGCGCAGACTTTCGCCTGTTCGAACAGCGGCGCCACCAGTCCGTAGGCAGTGCCGCGGTGCTCGGCGCATTCCCCCACGGCGTAGATGCGCGGATCGAAGGTCTGCATCGTGTCGCTCACCACCACGCCGCGGTTGCAGTGCAAACCCGCCGCCCGGGCGAGCTCGGCGTTCGGCCGGATGCCGGCCGCCATCACCACCAGGTCGGCCGCGATCGAGCCGCCGTCCGCGAACTGCACCGCACCGACCCGGCCCGCGGCATTGGCCACGATGGCGCTGGTCTGTCTCTCGAGCAGGAAGCGCAGGCCCTTCGCCTCCAGCGAGCGCTGCAGCATGCCGGCGGCGACGCGATCGAGCTGCCGCTCCATGATCCACGGCATGAGATGCACGACGGTCACATCCATACCGCGCAGCGCCAGGCCGTTGGCCGCCTCCAGCCCGAGCAATCCGGCGCCGATGACGACGGCCTGCTTGTGACGGCCGGCCGCCTCGATCATCGCTTCGGTATCGGCGATGTCGCGATAGCTGATGACCCCGGGCAGATCCTTTCCCGGCACCGGCAGAATGAACGGGGCGGAGCCGGTTGCCAGCAACAGCCGGTCGTACTCGGCCTGCGTGCCGTCCTCGGCGATCACCTTGCGGGCGATGCGATCGATGCGCGCGATCCGCTTGCCGGCGTGCAGGGTAATGCCGTTGCCGCGGTACCAATCGAGATCGTTCAGGATGATGTCCTGCACCTTCATCTCCCCGGCGAGCACCGGCGAGAGCAGGATGCGGTTGTAGTTCGGATGCGGCTCCGAGCCGAACACCGTGATGGCATACAGATCGGGCGCGATCTTCAACAACTCCTCGAGGGTGCGGCAGCCCGCCATGCCGTTGCCGGCCATCACCAGGTTTGCGCGTCTCATGCCTGCGTTGCCTCCCTTGCCTGTGTTCCACTGCGGCGCGCGAACGTCGCCGCAGCGTCCCTGCGCGCGCCGGCGAGCGACACGACTTCGCCGACGACGATCACGGCCGGCGCGGCGAGCGCTGCTTGCGCGACCGCGCGCGCGATATCGGACAGCGGCGCGATGACGTGGCGCTCGCCCGGCAGCGTGCCCTGCGCAATCGCGGCAGCCGGCGTTGCCCCGCTCAATCCGCCTGCCATGAGGGCACGCGCAATGTCCGCCAGCCGCTGTAGGCCCATATAGATGACGAGCGTCGTGCGGCTTTGCGCCAGTGCGCGCCAGTCTGGCTCCGCAATGCCGCTGGCATGACCGGTGACGAAGGTGACGCCGTGTGCGATTCCGCGCTGGGTGACCGGAATGCCGAGCGCGGCCGGCACGGCGATGCCGGCGGTCAGGCCCGGGACGATCTCGACTGCGATGCCATGGCGGCGCTGGAAAGCGGCTTCCTGTCCGCCGCGGCCGAACACGAAGGCATCGCCGCCTTTCAGACGCGCCACCACGCGCCCCTGGCGCGCATGGCGCACCATCAGCCGCTGGATGAACGCCTGCGGCGTGCTGCGGCAACCGCCGCGTTTGCCGACGTGAATGATGCGCGCGCCGCCGGTGCAGTGTTCGAGCACGCTGCGATCGACCAACGCATCGACCAACACCACCG
>JBOIEI010000099.1:0-11154 GCA_050741055.1 Burkholderiales bacterium
CAAGCTCCTTGACGCTCCGCGCCGGGACACTTCGTCGCACGGCGAGCAGGTTCGGAATATCCGCGACCAGCGCCACCGGCGTCAGATCGCGCAGTGGATCGTAATTGAGCCTGCGATAGAGGCTGGGACTGATGGCGAGCCCGGGCGAGCCGAGCAGCAACGTATAGCCGTCCGGCGCCGCGTGGGCGACAGCCTCGTTGCCGATGTTGCCGCCCGCGCCGGGCCGGTTCTCCGCGATCACCGGCTGGCCGAGCGCGTCGCTCAGCGTCTGCGTCACGATGCGGCCCAGCGTATCGGTGCCGCCGCCCGGCGGAAACGGCAGGACGAGGCGCAGCGCCCGCACCGGGTACTCGGCCGGTGCATTCGCCCGCACCGGGTGCTCTGCCGGTGCATTCGTTTGCGCGCATGTTGCTGCCGCATGCATGAGCAGGGCGAGCAGGGGAAGTGACAGCGGACGCATGGGCTGTTTCTCAATTGTCGCGCCGCGCGATGTGGGCGCGCCCCTCGATTCTACCGCCGTGCTTTGCCGCGCACCGCCGCACGGGGATAATCGCATGCATTCCGATCGATTCTGCGACTGACCCATGACGCCATTCGAGCGCTTGTTCGACCCCCGCGGCATCGCCGTCATCGGCGCGAGCGCCGATCCTACGCGCGCCGGCGGCCAAACGGTGGACGCGCTCGCGCGAAACGGCTTCCAGGGCGCGGTCTATCCGGTCAACCCGCGCTATCGCGAGATCGGCGCATGGCGCTGCTACGCCGCGCCCGAAGAGATCGAAGGCGCTGCCGATATCGCGGTCATCGCCTTGCCCGCGCCCCAGGTGCCCGGCATGGTCGAACGCTGCGCGCGCTTAGGGTTTGCCTACGGCGTCGTGCTGGGCGGGGGCTTTCGCGAGACCGGCGCCGAGGGCGAGAGCCGCGAACGCGCGATGGTGCAGGCGGCCCGCGCTTACGGCATGCGGCTGATCGGGCCGAATTGCCTCGGAGTCGTCAGCACCGCCAACAAGGTCTATGCGGCATTCGGCAGCCTCGTGCGCGAACCGAAGCTCACGCCGGGCCCCGTATCCGCGGTGCTGCAAAGCGGGGGCTTCGGTAACAGTCTCGTCATCCGCTGCGCACTGGCCGGCGTCGGTTTTCGCAACGTGGTGATGAGCGGCAACGAGGCCGACATCACCACGCCGGAGCTGATCGACGCTTACGTCGACGATCCGCACACGCGCATCATCCTCGCCTACCTCGAAGGCATCGGTGACGGGCGTGCGTTCATGGCGGCGGCTCGACGCGCGCTCGCGGCAGGCAAGCCCGTGATCGCGTGGAAAGCAGGCAACACCCGGCAAGGCACGCGCGCGGCCGCATCGCACACGGCGAACCTCACTGGCAGCTACGACGTCTTCCAAGCCGCTTTCCGCCAGTGCGGCGTCATCGAGGTGCACGATGTGGACGAGGCGGCCGATTTCGCGTTGTGCCTGCTCTCGGGGCGTCGTGCATGCGGGCGCAATGTTGCTGTAATGGGCGGCTCGGGCGGCTCGGCGGTGGTGTTCTGCGATACCGCCGACGAAGTGGGGCTCACGCTCGCCGAACCGTCCGCGGAGACCATGGCGGTGCTGCGCGAAAACCTTCCCAACGTCGCGTCGCTGGTGAATCCGATCGACTATGCCGCCGGCTATCCGCGCCCCGGCGACGAACCGCGCCTCGCACGCGCGCTCGATGCCGTGCTGGCCGATCCGAATATCGATCAGCTGGGGCTACTCTATGCCACAGTGCTCGGCGACACACTGAAGCTCGGCGCGGGCGTGCTGGCGGAAGCCGCAGCGAAATCGGACAAGCCTGTGCTTGCCTTCTCCGTCATGCCGCGCGAGCTTGCGGGGACCGGACACGACATCCTGAAATATGCAGGCATTGCGGTGCTCCCCTCGCCGGCACGCGTCGCGCGCGCGATGGGCATGCTCGCCGATTACTCCGAAGCGCTTGCGAGCCGCGAGCACACCGACGAAATGCTGACGATCCCGGATCTGCCGACGCACGATCTGCCGGCCGGGGCGGTCACGCTGGACGAGCACGAAAGCAAGAGCCTCATGGCGCTCTTCGGCATTGTCGGCACGCGCGATGTGCTGCTCGAGCCGGATCGGCTGACCGCACCGGTGGTCGGACTGCGCTTCCCGCTCGCCGTCAAGGTGGTCTCGCGCGACATCGCGCACAAGACCGATATCGACGCGGTGCGTCTCGACGTGCGAGACCCGGCCGAGCTGGCGCAAGCGGCATCGGCGGTGCTCGCCAATGCGCGCGAGGCGCGGCCCGAGGCGCGCATCTCCGGTGTGCTTGCAGCCGAAATGGTCGACGATGGCATGGAGGCGATCGTCGGGGTGGTGAACGATGCTGCGTTTGGCCCCGTGGTCGCGCTGGGGTTGGGCGGCGTATTCGCCGAATCGCTGCGCGATGTCACCTTCCGCGTCGCGCCCTTCGGGTTGGATACGGCGCGGCGGATGATCGACGAATTGCGCTCCGCCTCTATATTCGAGGGCGTGCGCGGCAAGCCCGCGCGCGACGTGGAGGCGCTCGCGCAGGCCCTGGTGCGTGACTCCTCCATGGCCTGGGTCCTGCGCGAGCGGATCGCCGAGATCGACATCAACCCGCTACTGGTGCGAGCGCGCGGCGCCGGCGTCGTGGCCGCCGATGCGCTGATCGTTCTGCGTTGATGCTCCCCTCTCCCCCTATAACCCGGGCTTCAGCCCGGCAGCTCGATGTCGAGCATGAGGTACGAGAGGCTCTTGCCGTGCGCATCCTGCGCGAGCGAGATGGTCACGCCACCGCCGAGCGCATTCTCGATGACGAAATTGAGCGCCCGAAGCTTCGGCAGCTCGTAGCGCGTGACCGGCCCCTGCGCGACATGCGCATAGGCGTCCATCACCCGTTCGACGCTGAGCTGATCACGCAGGATGTTCCAGGCACGCTCGTCGTACGCGATGACCGAAACGTTGGACGTGTTGCCCTTGTCGCCGGCACGGGCGTGACCGAGCTCATAGACCTTCGCCCTCATCGCCCACCCTCGACGATTACTTCGGTGCGCACCAACTCGCGCGGCATGAGCAGCGATTTCACGCCCAGCACTTCGCGCAGCGCATTGGAGCCGCCGCCACCTCCGGCCGGACCGTTGACGTGCAGGGTGCGCACTTCGAACCCGACCGCCTGCGCCGCCTTGCGATCGGGGCTGCGCGCGGCGATGCGAAGGCGTACTTCGTACGGTTCCGGGCGTCCTGCACCCATGCCGTGCAGACTCGACATGCCGATGTAGTCGACCCGTATCTCGGGATAGCGGAAGCCGCGCATCTCGAGGCGCTCACGCACGATGCGCTCGGCCAGTTGCGCGCGCGCCAACGCATTCGGCCCGGCATAGCCGACTTCGCCCTCGCCGATCCAGCCGTCGTGATAGCCGACCACGACCTTGTAGGTCGGCGTGCGCGGCCGGGCGCTGGCGCCGTGCACGCGCACACGATCGCTTCCGATTGGCTCGAAGCTCACGCCGGTGACATCCAGGATGCAATCGGGCGTGATGTAGCGCGCGGGATCATGCATCTCGTAGAGCACCTGCTCCTTGCAGGTCATCTCGTCCAGCCGCCCACCCGAGCCCTCCACCTTGCCGAGCACGAGATCGCCTTCGCGGCTCACATCGGCGAACGGAAAACCGATGCGCGCCATGTCGGCGACCTCCTTCCGGCCCGGGTCTGCGAAGCAGCCACCGGTCAACTGCGCGGCGCACTCCATCATGTGCCCCGCGATCGTTCCGACCGCCAGCCGATCGTAATCCTCATAGTTCCAGCCCAGCCCGTGCAGCATGCAGGCGAGAAATAGGGAAGGGTCCGAGACGCGTCCGGTCATGACCACCGGTGCGCCGGTCGCGAGCGCGTCGCGCACGACGTCCGCGCCGAGGTAGGCATTGGCCGCGGCCATGCGCGGCAGCAGGCTCTCCACCGGCTCACCGCTTTCGATGAGCGGCAACTCCGGATGGGCGCGGATCTGCTCGCTCACGTCGTCGCCCAGCACCACGGCGACCGGGATCTCGGCAAGACCGACCGCGCGCGCTTCCCGCTGCACCGCGCGGGCGGCGCCGATCGGGTTGGCCGCGCCCATGTTGGTGACGATGCGGATGCCGTTGCGAATGCACGCCGGCAGCACCGCTTGGAATCGCTCCGCGAGATAGGGCGTGTAGCCCTTTTCGGAATCCTTCAGTCGCGCGAGATTCTCGCGCGCGATGGTGCGCTCGGCGAGGCACTCGAAGGCGATGTAATCGCACTGGCCGCGCTCGGCCATTTCCTGCGCCGGATCGATGCGATCGTCGGAGAAGCCGGCGCCGCAGCCGACACGAATGGTGCTCTTGCTCACGCGTGTGCTGTCTACGCCGGCATCGGCCGCCGCGCCACCAGCGCCAGCCAGCCGCGGACGATGCGGTAGAGCACCCACAGGCCCACGATGACCGCCAGCACCCACGCCAGCGGCAGGCCGATGATCGTCACCACCAGCACGATCGCGATCAGCGACCACAGCAGCGCGTACCAGAAGGTGCGGATCTGCCAGCCGAAATGAGAATACAGAAACGTGCCGCGCACGTCGTCGCGCTTCACGTAGTTGATGATGACCGCGATGATCGACGGCCAGCCCGTGAGAAAAGCGGTAACGACGAACACGCTGCCGGCTAACCCGGTCAGTGCGCTGAACGCGTGCAGCGCATAAATTACGTGCGTGAGCGTGATGAGACCCTGGCGGGGAGCGGCAACGCCGGTGCGAGCATCGATGATCTCGGGCATCGGACCTCCTTCGAGCTGTAGCGTGTTTCCGGGGCTTGCGTTCCTGCGCGGGCAGCCGGCGCAATGCCGGCACGCGCGCTCAGTTCTGCGGCGGGATCTTCGACTCGCGAATGACCTTGGTCCAGCGCGCCACTTCCTGCGCCACGAACGCCTGTGCCTGTGTCGGCGTGGTCGGCCTGACTTCGGCACCCAGGGCGAGCAACTTGTCGTTGACCTCGGGACGCCGCAGCGCTTCGTGCACCATCTCGTTCAGCCGCTGCGCGAGCGGCGCGGGCAACTTGGCGGGCGTGGCGACCGCATACCAGCCCAGCACGTCGAAATCGGGCGCGACGGTCTCGGCGATGGTCGGCACGTCGGGCCAAAGCGCGAAACGCTGCTTGGTGGTGACCGCAAGCGCACGCAGGCGGCCGCTCGCCACATGCTGCGCCACGCCGGCGGCGGTGGTGAAGATGAGTGGCACCTCGCCCGCAAGTAACGCCGTGGGCGCGGCGGTGCCGCCCTTGTACGGTACGTGATTGAACCGAATTCCGGCGCGCGCCTGGAACAGCACGGCGGCCAGATGCATGCCAGTGCCGGTTCCGCCCGTGCCGTAGTCTATCCGTCCCGGTTCGGCCTTCGCTTTCTGCACCAGCTCCTGAATGTTCTTCGCCGGCAGCCTGGACGAGGCGATCAGCACGAACGGATTGGCCGCGACCATCGAGATGAGCGCGAAGTCCTTGACCGGATCATACGGAAGTGATCGATACAGGCCGGGTGAGGTCGAATGCCCAGAAGCCATCAGGAACAGCGTGTATCCGTCCGGCTCGCTCTTCGCGACGATGCCGGCGCCGGTGGTGCCGCCCGCGCCGGGCCGGCCGTCGACGATGACCGGCTGGCCGAGCGTTTCGGTCATGCGGGCGGCGAGCAGCCGCGCGGTGATATCGACGCTTCCACCCGGAGTAAAGCCGTGCACGAAGCGGATCGGCCGGTTCGGCCAGCGCTCCTGCGCACCGGCGCAAAGGGCCATGCCGGCCAACACCATGCTGGCCAACAGGACGAGGGTCTTTTCGATCGCGCGCATCGGTCTCGCCCTAGACGACATAGCGCTCGGGCAGCGGCCCCTGCGGGAACGGCGCATAGGCGTAGGCCGCATCGCGCATCAGGTGCATCCGCGATTCCAGCGCTTGCGCACGCAGCTCGCGCAGCTGCACCTCCGGATATGCAAGCTTGCCGTCGCGCTTCAGGAACCGGCCCGCGACCATGACGGCGTCGACATCCGCGGCTTCGGCGTTCATGACGACGGCGTGCACCGGGTCCCCGCCAGGGACGATCGGGAAAAGGTTCATGCCGCGGGTATCGAACATCGTCAGATCGGCCTGCTTGCCCGGGGTGATGGAGCCGATCTTGCGGTCGAGCCGCAGCGCTTTCGCCCCGCCCATGGTGGCCCAGTAGAGCGCATCGCGCGTGCGGGTGGCGTGATGCGTCTTTGCGGGCCATTGGCCGGCCGCGTTCAAGGCCCGGTTGTCGTGCTCGCGCTGGTGCTGGAAGGCATGGCGCATGACCCAGAGCATAGAGCTGTTGAAGTACGGATCGCAGTCGCTGCCGATCGACGGCGTCATGCCGAGCTTGAGCGCGCGGCCGATCATCGCTGGCTGCTCGTAGTTGAGCATCTCGGTGAGACACGTGGCCGTGATGGTGCAGCCCGCATCGAGCACGATCTTCAGCTCCTCCTCGTCGAAGCAATTGCCGTGGGCGATGTTGTGGTCCGGTCCTAGCAGCCCTTCGTGTGCGAGCCGCGGCATGCCGTCTTCCACCTTGCGCTTGCCCTTGCGGCCGTAGGTATGCGCCGAGTTGATTAGCCCGTATTCGCGTGCGAGCCGGATGTCGTGCGCGGCGACATCGTATTCACCCCAGTCCGGGCCCAGGATCGCCATCGCCAGCGTGACCAGCCGGTCGTCGGAGGCGAGCCGGCCGGTGCGCAGCCGATGAATCTCTTCGCGCGGGAACGGGATCTTGTAGAACGGGGTCTCCCCCGGACGCTCGGGCGGCTTGTTGGTGCCACGGCCGAACACCGCGCGAATGCCCGATGCCTCCAGCCCATCGATCGCGGCGTCGGTCATGTCGGCATCGCGCAAGATGTGACACCAGTCGAAGATCGTGGTCGCACCGTGATGGATCTGGTTGAGCGCACCGAGCAGGTTGCCGACGTAGACGTCCCGGGCGGTATAGTGCGTCGCCATGCCGCGGTGCATGTTGGCGTGATAGTCACGGCTTCCGACCCAGTCGGAGCCGATGCCGCGCAGTTGGAACTCCCAAGTGTGGATGTGCGCGTTGACGAGTCCCGGAATGACGATCCAATGGCTGCCGTCCACGCTAGCCGTATCGCCCGCGGCGATGTTGCGCTCGACTGCCGCGATCTTCTCGTCTTCGATGAGGATGTCGGCACTGGACAGATCGCCCAGGTCGGGATCGACCGTGACCACGGTCGCATTCTTGATGAGCGTGCGGGTCATCGATGTACCTCGGAGATGCGCGGCTCGAGGCGCGTCGCTACGCGCCGATTTTTCGCCGGCGAGCCGCAAAGGTACCAGAGTCCGGCATCGCATCAAAGCCATGACGTGCGCCAGGAAGCTCGGCGCATCAAGCCACGATGTGCGCCAGGAAGCTCGGCGCACCAAGCCCCGGCCTGCACAGGCGGGCTCGGCGCATCAAACCACGGCGCGCCAGGAAGCTCGGCGCGGGAGCGCAGGGCATGCATCGATCGGACGAACGAATTGCGTATTGCGCAGACCAATAGCGTTGGACGAGCCGGGGCAGGTGCCTGCCGGCGCGCCTTCTCCCTTTCCGATCCGAAAGATTTGTTTGCCATGCACCGCCGTGATGTAGTCAAGATGATGGGCGCGGCTGCCTTTCTGCGTGCCGCAACGGTTGCGGCCGCGGTTCGCGACAGCGCTGGACAGAAGTTGCGCTTTCTCGGCCAGCCGCAACCGTTCGACTATGCCGCGCTCAAGGGGCGCGCGCGCACGCTTGCCGCGCAACCCTATCAGGCGCCGGCCAACCGCGTGCCCGCCGAGGTCAAGCAGCTCGACTGGGATCACTACCAGAGCATCCGCTTCCAGCCCGATCACGCGCTCTGGGCGGACGATCGGACGCGCTTCACCATTCGCTTCTTCCACATGGGGCTGTTCTTCGAGCTGCCGGTGCGCATCCACGCGCTGCGCGAGGGGCTCGCGCGCGAGATCGCGTATGACACCGCGATGTTCGATCACAGCAAGAGCGGGCTCGCCGGCGTGGAGCTGCCGCCGAATCTCGGCTTCGCCGGCTTCCGCGTCCTGCATCGCAGCGATCCCGAGCGCGACATCGTCGCCTTTCTCGGTGCGAGCTACTTTCGGGCCGTCGGGGCGGAGAAGCAATACGGCCTGTCGGCGCGCGGGCTCGCGGTCGATACCGGCCTGCCGCGGCCAGAAGAATTTCCGCGCTTCACCGACTTCTGGCTGGAGCGTCCGGAGCCATCTTCGGAGCGGCTGAGCGTCTATGCGCTGCTCGATTCGCCCAGCATCAGCGGCGCGTATCGATTCGATATCGTTCCTGGCGCGACCCTCACCATGGATGTCGACGCAGCGCTGTATCCGCGCAAGGAGATCGAGCGCATCGGCATCGCGCCCCTGACCAGCATGTACCTGCATGGCGAAAACGACCGGCGCGTGGCGATCGACTGGCGTCCGGAGATTCACGATTCCGACGGTCTCGCGCTCTGGAGCGGCAATGGCGAGCGCATATGGCGGCCGCTGGTGAATCCGGAGCACCTTGCCTTCAACGCCTATGGCGACGAGAACCCACGCGGCTTCGGGCTCATGCAGCGCGACCGCGATTTCGACCACTACCAGGACGATGGCGCCTTCTACAATCGCCGGCCGAGCCTTTGGGTGGAGCCACGCGGCAGCTGGGGCAAGGGCGAAATTTCCCTGGTGGAGATTCCGACCGCAGACGAAACCTCCGACAACATCGTCGCGTTCTGGCATCCGCAGCGCAAGCCGCAACCAGGCGAGGAAATGCTCTACAGCTATCGGCTTCATTGGGGCGCGCACACGCCAGGCACGCCGTCGGTGGGCTACGTCGTCGCCACGCATACCGGCATCGGCGGCATGATCGGCCGCCCACGGACCTATTACTCGCGCCGTTTCGTGGTCGACTTCACGGGCGACGTGTTCGCGCGCCTGCCGGCCAAGGCCGCGGTCGAACCGGTCATCACCGCCTCGCGCGGTGAGGTGGAGATCACCTCGGCCCGCCCGCTCGATCCCATCAAGGGCTATCGCGCGATGTTCGATGTGAAGCCCACCGACGAGCGCACCGATCCGATCAATCTGCGGCTGTACCTGCGCCGGGACGGCAAAGCGCTGACCGAAATCTGGGCCTACCAGTGGACACCGCCGCCGCCGGATCGGCGCAAGTTCCGCTAAACGACCAACAGCTACACTTCCGGATCGCTAAGACGTGCTAAGCGGCACCGGCCAGGGGTTGATCCGCCAGCTCCCGTTTGGGCAGCAATGCCGGCGAAGCGGTTTGTGTCCCGGCCTGATGCCAGCCGGGCGCGGCCGCCTCGGAGCTTGCCACCAGGCGATGCAGCGACTCGAGCAGGCGGGCGTCCTCGAGCAGCGTCATTTTGTCGCGCATGCTCAAAGCTTGCGGACCCTGCACCAACGCATGGCGCAGCAATGCCTCGGCCGACGCCCTCGCCTCGCCGCCGCCATGGCCGTGCGGGGCCATGGCGCGGGCGCGGGCGTTGGCGATCGGATCGACAATCGAGGCGACAAAGTCGATGCCCTTGGGCGCGGCCCGGGTGAGCGCCGCGGTCTGCCGGATCTCGGGCGAGCCGCTCGCTTCCTCGGGGATCAGGAACAGGCCCCCGCGGCGCAACCGGCGTCCGAGCGATGCACGGCTCAGGATCACCGACACCGGGATCGACAGCACCAGCGCGCCCGCCACCGGCAGCAGCCACCACACGTGCGAGGGATTGAGCCAGTAGACGCCACCCACCCAGGCGATCCCGAGGAGCGTCTGGCCGCCGTGGCGGCGCAGCGCCTCCGACCACGTGGTTTCGGCATCTTCCCGCGGCGGGGACTTCCATTGCACCGCACGGCCCGCGAGCGCGGCGGTGACGAATTGCGTATGGAAAATCATGCGGATCGGCGCAAGCAGCGCCGAGACGATCATCTCGAAGAACACGCTCACCGCCAGCCGTAGCGCGCCGCCGAAGGCGCGCGCCCCGTTCTTCATCGCGATCAGCATGCTCAGGATTTTCGGCAGGAACAGCAGCGACAGCGTGGTGCTGAACAGGGCCACCGCACGCTCCGGCCGCCACTCGGGCCACAACGGGAACAGCTGGTACGGCTGCACGAAGTAGACCGGCTCGTAGAGCGTGTGCACGGCGAGCAGCGCCGTAGAAAGGATGAGGGCGATGAACCACAGCGGCGAGGACACGTAGGCCAGCACCCCGGTCATGAACACCGCCCGGTGCACCGTGTGCACGCCGTCCATCGCGATCAGACGGAAGTTCATGAGGTTGCCCTGGCACCAGCGGCGGTCGCGCTTGATTTCATCCATCAGGTTGGGCGGCATCTCCTCGTAGCTGCCCGGCAGGTCGTAGGCGATCCACACGCCCCAGCCGGCGCGGCGCATGAGCGCGGCCTCGACGAAATCGTGCGAGAGGATCTCGCCCGAGAGCACGCCTCTGCCCGGCAGGCGGCGCAACGCGCAATAGCGCATGAAGGGTGCCACCCGGATGATGGCGTTGTGTCCCCAGTAGTGCGATTCGCCAAGTTGCCAGAAGTGCAGGCCCGCCGCGAACAGCGGACCGTAGACATTAGCGGCGAACTGCTGGATGCGCGCATGCAAGGTCTCCCGGCCGGCGGCGCGCGGGATGGTCTGGATGATGCCGGCGCCGGGCGAGGCCTCCATCATGCCGACCAGCCGCGTCAGGCACTCGCCGGTCATCACGCTGTCGGCATCGAGCACGACCATGTAGCGGTACTTCGCGCCCCACCGCCGGCAAAAATCGTCGATGTTGCCGCTCTTGCGTTTTACGCGCCGGCGGCGATGCCGGTAAAACAGCCGCGACTCGGCGTCGAGGTCTTCGCGTAACGCGTTCCACGCATCGAGCTCGGCCACGCAGACATCGGGGTTGCCGGTGTCGGATAGAACGTAGAAATCGAAGTGATCGAGAGCCTGGGCGCGCGCGACCGACTCATACGTCGCGCGCAAGCCTGCAAATACGCGACGCACGTCTTCATTGCAAATCGGCATCACGATCGCGGTGCGCGCCGCCGCAGGCAACACAGCGTCGGCAGACACGGCAGAACGAGAGATCAAGTGC
>JBOIEI010000100.1:0-4131 GCA_050741055.1 Burkholderiales bacterium
CCTGCAAGAAGCACGACCGACGGCGGCCAGACTGATCGCGGTGGACTGCAAGAAGCACGACCCGCGGCGGCCAGACCGACTTCGGTGGAGCCCGCAAGAGTCAAGACCTCGTATGTTGCCGATGCCACCGTAAAAGCTGATTGTAGTAGGGTTGTAGTGGTGGTCGGGCAGGATGAGGTCGGCAAGACTTAGGGCCACCCGAACGGGGGAGCTCGTGGGTCAGATAGGCACGCCTGCCCGTTTTGTCGTTTGAGAGTCCGAACGGTAGCTTGGGAGGCACCCGGAGTGAATGGGGGTGCAAGCCCGCATACGAGGAAGGCCGAAACGATGAACGCTGCTATCGAGGCGGTGGTGGGGATCGATGTCTCGAAGAAGAAGCTCGATTTGGTGTTGATGCAGGCGGGCAAGGGCAAGTCGAAGGTGTTCGCCAACAATGCGGCCGGCCATGCGCAGCTCGGGCGCTGGCTACTGCAGCATCGGTGTGAGCAGGAATCCACGCACGTGTGTATGGAGGCCACTGGTCCATACTCGGAGCCGGTGGCATTGGCCCTGGCGGATGCGGGCTGGAAGGTCAGCGTGGTCAATCCGGCGCGCATCAAGGGCTATGCGCAAAGCGAGCTGTCGCGCAACAAGACCGATCGAGCCGACGCGGGGGTGCTGGCAAGGTTTTGCGCCGCGACCAGACCCGAGCTATGGGAGCCGCCGGCGCGCGAGGTGCGTCAACTGCGCGCCTGGGTGGATCGATTGCAGGTACTCAAGGACATGCGCCAGCAGGAGCTCAATCGCATCGAGGCACTCGATGCCGGAGAGCACGGTGCCGTCAAGGCGCACGTGCAAGCGCACGTCGCCTGGCTCGAAGAGCAGATCTCGGCGCTTGAGCGCGACATTGATGATCATATCGATCGCCATCCGCAGCTTCGCGGCGATGCCCAATTGCTCGAGTCGATTCCAGGCGTGGGTGCAACCACGGTGGCGAAGCTGCTCGCCTACGCGGGTGATGTACGCCGCTTCGAGAGCGCCAAAGCGCTGGCAGCTTTCGTCGGGACATGTCCGCGACAGCGTCAGTCCGGCTCTTCGCTGCGCGGCCGCACCACGATGAGCCGCGCCGGTCACAAGGCGCTACGCAACGCCCTGTACATGCCCAGCCTCGTTGCTCGGCGGCACAATGAACCCATCAAGACGTTCGCGGACCGGCTCGCGCAGCGCGGAATGGCACCCAAGGGTGTCATCGGAGCCGTCATGCGTAAGCTGACTTCCATTATCTACGGCGTCATCAAGTCAGGCATCCCCTTCAATCCCTTGCTGGCTATGCCTAGACTTGACACCCAAGACGGTATCTGACCCCATCGCAGGGATTACTCGGGCAGCTTCGTCGACTGCCAGGTAATCATCCGCCATGTGCCGTTCTGATTTTCGTAGACGTCGGTGAACCGCACGCGGAAGGAATTCGGCTTGCCGTTCGAATTGACGTTGATGGCCGCCACACCGGTGAGGACGACAGCGTTCCCGACATCCTGCGCCTTCACCTCCGACGGTACCATCGACGTATAGACCGTTGTCCCGGACTCCATGCCGTCGATCAGGCTCTGCTTGGTGTCCTGGCGCCCGGACGAATGCGTGTAGACCAGACCCTTGCACAGCATGTTCTTGAGCGCTGCCGTGTCCTTCTGCGCCATTGCAGTCATGCGCTTTCTGTCGAGCTCGATGATCATGTCGGCATTTCCGGCCATGGCTCTGTCCTTTCGTTTGGTCAGTCGATGTCTTCCCTGCCTGCCAGGACTGTAGGCTCGGCGCGTAGTGCGGTCAATCAGGTCGGTGCCGGACGCCGTTCCGAGTCCACGTTATGGGAAAGCGGTGCTCGAGCGGACTCACCGCAGCGCCGGAATCCGGAACAATCAATGCTATTCTGAGTTTCCGTTTGCACGGAAACGACTTGCGGTTGTCTCGCCACTCGATCTCATTTTTGGGAGGTCCTATGAAAGTCTACGACGCGATGGCGAACGCCTTCATCAAGGAAGGCACCACGAGCCTGTTCGGTCTGCTGGGCGACGGGCAGATGACCTGGTGGTCTGCCATCTCGAAATATCCGCAGCTCAAGATCATCGACGTCCGCGACGAAGGTTGCGCCGTCACCATGGCCGAAGGCTACGCGATGGCCACCGGCAAGATCGGGGTCGCGAGCGCTACCCAGGGTCCGGGACTCGCACGCATGACCACCTCGCTCATCGTCGCGGCACGCTCGCGCACGCCAGTGGTCGTGTACACGAGCAAGACGGCACTGAATAACGAACACGTCGTCCAGCACATGAACCAGGATGCCCTGGTAGCCGCGACCGGCGCCGGCTACATCGAGGTGCTGAAGCCGTCCTACGCCGAAGACGCGGTCCGCGATGCGTTCTATCGCGCGCGGCTCGAATCGCGTCCCTACGTGCTGTGTGCGCCGCTCGAGGTGCAGCAGATGGAATGCGATGCCGACGGCGACGACTACCGGCCCTCGAGCGAAATGTTCCCGGGACAGCAGGCGATCCGTCCGGACCTCGAGCGCCTGCGCGAGGCCGCCGGCATCATCAAGGCCGCCAAGAAGCCGGTCATCGTTTTAGGCCGCGGCGCGATGTCGCCGGCGGCGAAGGACGCAGCCAATCGGCTCGCCGAGCGCATCGGCGCGCTGATCGCGACTACGCTGGTGGCAAAGGGCACGCTCGCCGACTCGGAATACTACGTCGGCGTTTCCGGGCTCTTCTCCGCGCGCGAAGTGCTGCAGCTGTTCGAGGAGGCCGACTGCGTGATCGCCGTCGGCGCGAGACTGAGCACGCACACCCTGGCGGGCGGCTATCTCTATTCGCAGGCGAAGTTCATCCACATCGACATCGAACCGCACAAGATGATGGGGAACGACCGGAGCGCCGATTGCTATCTGCAGGGCGATGCGACAGCCACGCTGAAGGAGCTGATCGAGGGGCTCGAACGCGAAGGCGCCGGCGGCCGCGGCTTCCGCACGGCCGAAGTGCGCAGGATTCTCGCCAACGCGGGGCGCGATCCGGCGGAGTTCGAGATCGAGGAAGGCACGGTGGATCCGCGCGAGGCGGTGGCCTTGCTGGATGAGAAACTGCCGCCCGACATCCACCTCGTTTCATCCGGCAACGCCCATGCGTGCTCGTTTCGCGTCATGCTGATGAAGCGGCGGCGCGGGCTGCAGATCTTCTGCACCGCGTTCGGCTGCATCGGGCAGGCGCTGTCGACCGCCGTCGGGGCGGCGGTCGGCTTGGGCGGCGCGTTCGTGTGCGTCGAGGGCGACGGCGGTGCGCTGCAAAGCATCCAGGAGCTGGATACCGTGGCGCGCCTGGGTCTCAAGTTCCTGTACGTGGTCGTGAACGACGAAGCCTACGGCGCCGAATATCACAAGCTGCGCGCCCACCAGCGCGACCCGATGCTTTCCTTCGTGAAGTCACCGGATTTCGCGGGGCTCGGACGCGACTTCGGCTGCCGTGGCGCCACGGCACGCACGCTGGATGAATTCAGCACCGCGATCGACGAGTTCCTGGCCGGAGCCGGGCCGATGGTGATCGACCTGCGCATCTCGCGCAATGTCATCAGCATTCCGTACCGGCGGCTGCACTTCGGGATGGATGTGTGAGGGTTTCGTGTTCAGCCGCCAGAAGCCTGAGAGGCGATCTTCTCCAATAACCGGGCAGGTTTCGGCTTGGGAACCCAATCGGGCGGATTCCAGAAGATGTGCGGGCTGATCTGATCGACGCTCGTGAGCCCGAGCTGCGCCATGACGCGGTCCATCTCGGTCTGTTAGATCGCGAGCGCACGGTAGGCACCGGCTTCGCCTGCGGCGGCCGAGCCGTAGAGCGTAGGCCGTCCGGACATGACCATGTCCGCGCCTACCGCGATCGCCTTCACGATATCCGAACCGCGCCTGGCGCCGCTGTCGATGATGATCTTGAGACGGTCGCCGACGGCTCTGCGAACCTCGGGCACCAGCTGCAGCGGTGCCGGTGCGCTGTCCAGGTAGCGACCGCCATGGTTCGACAGAACGACGCCGTCCAGACCGTAGTCCGCCGCGATCACGGCATCTTCCAGACTCTGCAGCCCTTTGACCAGCATGTTGCCCGGCCAGATGTCGCG
>JBOIEI010000101.1:0-6572 GCA_050741055.1 Burkholderiales bacterium
AGATGAGGTAGAGAAGCGCAGCGACGAACGCCCCCAGCGGAATCACCGCCGCGAGCACCAATGCAAGCAGGTACGTGCGGATCGTCACGCCCTCTCGCAGGAACTTTCTTCGGATCCCAGTCATGTCGTCTTCAGACTAGTGCTTCGCGGTTCCGGTGTGCTGCCCGTTGGGGCGCTAGGTCAACGGGCGGCTTGCCTCCCTCAATAGGCGCGGCAGCAGCAGATTGCATCGGTATCGTTTTCGTCTCGATGCAGTGCTTCGCGCCCTCACACGTAACGCCTTTTAGTTTACTCCGATGTCGTGAGCGCGAGATACGCGGAACAGCGCGCTTCCATGCGAAACAGAGCGAGTCACGTCAACCGTGAGACTCAGGGTCTTACCAGCCCAAGATGCAGCCACCGATGTTCCGCTAACCAGGTATCGTCTCGGCGCCGATCGAAGGTGTACCGGTTTTCGCCAACGCTTTGCGGAAGGATCGCGGGCTTGCAGGTTCGCGAAGCGAATTGTCTTCTTTGTCTACCTGCACCCCAACACTCGCCTCATGAGGGACGCTGTGGTTCGTCCGATGAGCCGCGCATCATACTGGCATTGCTTTCAGCCCACAGTGCGGTATTGCTGGCAGCGCCGGCGTGCCGGAAACCGTCGAGGCATTCTGGCTGAGTATTGCCAACCGAGACATCCATCGATGTCCGCGATGCCGTATCGGGCGCATGATCGTGCTCGCGACCATCTTGGCGGCAAATCGAGATGACGAAGTCCTACAGCAACCGCCATGATTGAGTCGGGTCACGGCAAATCTTCGACCCCAATTCTGTCGTCCGAACGACCCGGAGCGGGTACGCTCCCGATCGCCTCGACCGTTGACCTTCGCCAACGCCCCTGTCATAGCCATCGGAGAGATCAGAAGGCTCAAATCTGCACCGGTGAACACGATGCCCCTCGGATTCGGCCGGACGCTGGATTGCATCCGGAGAACGATGGGACTGACGGCGAGGAGCGATCCTTCCGCTGTCGGCCAACTCCGTCCGGTCATGGTCGGGTAACGACTGCTCCTCGGCCTTATGTGGATCTCCACACAAGGCCGAGGAGGAGTCATTGTCAGACGCCACTTTTACGCGATCGCGCGCGCCTGGGCGAGCGACAGGCGGCCGTTGTCGAGCCAACTCGATATACTCTCCGCCTGCGCCGAGCTTGTCGAGAATGCCGATCGTGAACTTGCGCCGCGCACCTTCGAACAGGTATTCGATCACCCAGGTTCGGGTACCGTGCGCGCGGATGCGAAGAAACAGTCCGTCGCCGTCGCCGAGCATGCGGTCGCGGCCCTTGCGGTCGGGCTTGGCATTGAAGCATTCGACTGCTGAGAGCCTGCCCATCGGCTGCCTACCGGGTCGAATTCTGGGTGGGACTTTGGATGGGAATTTGCCGGTTTGGGTGCGACTTCGCAAGACGACGGATTTTCATGAAAATACAGCAATGCATTGATTATATGTACTTCTCTGAAATCCGCCGGACCTCTCTGGAACACCTATGCGCTACTGGCTGATGAAATCCGAGCCCGATGCCTACAGCATCGACGCCCTCGCCCGCGACAAGACCACGGCCTGGAACGGCGTGCGTAACTATCAGGCGCGAAATTTCATGCGCGACCAGATGCAGATCGGCGACCAGGTCTTTTTCTACCACTCCGCCTGCGAGGAACCGGGCATCGTCGGCATCGCCGAAGTCTCGAAGTTGGCGTATCCCGACGAAAGCCAGTTCGATCGCAAGACCGACTATTACGATCCGGAGTCGACGCGCGAAGACCCGCGCTGGCTCAACGTCGACATCCGTTTCGTGAAGAGAATCGGCCCGGTGAGCCTGCCGGAGCTGCGCAAGCACAAGGAGCTCGCCGGCATGCGCATCCTGCAGCGGGGCAACCGGCTGTCCGTGACGCCGGTCGATCCCGCCGAATGGAAATACATCCTGCGCCTGGCCGAGAAGAGCGGCCGAAACCGTTAGGCAACGTCGTCTTTTTCCGCATATAAGCCGTAGGCCGTCATTCCCGCTATGGCGGAAATGACGTCTCGCCAAAGCGGGAATCCAGGGTAGTGTTTGTCCTGGGTCCCCGCTTGCGCGGAGGGAGACAACCTTTGGAGCGCCGCAGATAAACTGGAGGAGATCCCATCATGACGAATGCGCGCACGATCGACACGCATGCGCATTTCTTTCCGCCGAGCTACCTCGATCTGATCGCCAGGCACGGTGGTCGCTGCGGCGCCAGCGTCGTGCGCGACGACCGGGGCCAGATCTTCATCCAGGTTGGGTTGCTGCTGCGCACCGGGCCGGTCGTGGCTGCGTTTCACGATCTCGACGCCCGCATCGCGGAGATGGATCGCGAAGGCGTGGACGTGCATGTCCTGTCGCTCACCCAGCCCATGGTGTACTGGGCCGACGATCAGCTGGGCCTGGACCTGTGCATCGCCTTCAACGACGCGATCAGTGAGGCGCATCGCAAGCAGCCGCAACGCATCTACGGTTTCGCTTGCCTGCCGATGCAGAACCCACGGCTTGCCCTGGAAGAGCTCGAGCGGGCGGCGAAGCTCCCCGGCATCCGCGGTGTCTACATGGCCACCGTGGTGCGCGACCGGGATCTGTCGGATCGAAGCTTCTGGCCGGTCTACGAGCGCTGCCAGGCGCTGAACCTTCCCATCTTCCTGCACCCGATGATGGTCAACAACGAGCGCATGAAGCAGTACTACCTCATCAACCTGCTCGGCAATCCGTTCGAGACCGCGATCGCCGCCTCGCACCTGATCTACGGCGGCGTCATGGACGCATTTCCGCAACTGGAAGTGAGCCTGCCGCATGCCGGCGGTGCGCTGCCGATCCTGCGCGGGCGCCTGGATCAGGGCTGGCTCATCCGCTCCGAGTGCAAGCACCTGCCCCGACGCCCGAGCGAATACCTGCGCCGCTTCACCTACGACACCATCAGCTACGACGTCGACATCCTGGCGGACCTGGTCAAGCTGGTCGGCGCCGAGCGCATCATGATGGGGACGGACTACTGCTTCGACATCGCCTACACCGAGCCGGTGCGGGTGGTCGAGCAGACGCCGGGGCTGAGCGAGGCGCAGCGCGCGCAGATTCTCGGTGGGAACGCGCGCCGGCTGCTGAACATCGGCGCACGTTGACATCACAGCGTTGTTCCGCTGTCCACTGCGCCGACACCCCTACTTGTCAAGGGGAAGGCTCAAACCATTCCCCTCCTTGTCGAGCTTGTCAAGGAGGGGCTAGCTAGACGCGCCAATGGCGCGGACGGGGTGGTCTCAGCCGAGGCGATCGTCCCCCCCGCCGCCGATCGAGCGCTGCATCAACACGCTGTTCACCCAGCGCCCGTGTTTGAACCCCACATCCTTCAGCACCCCGACCATCCGAAAACCGAGCGCGGCGTGCAACCCGATCGACGCGCTATTGCCGCTGTCACCGATCACGGCCACGATCTGGCGCACACCCAGCCGCTCGCAGCGGGCGACCAGCTCGGCGAGCAGCGCCCGGCCGAGCCCGCGGCGCGTGATGCCGTGGCGCACGTACACGGAGTTCTCGACCGCGAAGCGGTAGGCCGAGCGACTCCGATAAGGGGCTGCATAGGTATAGCCGAGGACGCCGGATTCGTCTTCCGCGACCAGATGGGGAAGCCCCCGGGCCAGTACATCGGCCCGACGGCGCGTGAGCTCGTCGACGTCGGGCGGCACTTCCTCGAACGACGCCACGCCGTTCTCCACGTGCCAGGCATAGATCTCCTGGATTGCCGGGATGTCTTCTGCGATCGAGTCGCGCACGATCAAGGTCATACTTCGCTCCCCGCCTTTACGAGCTGCACTAGCCCAACCTCCACAGCAGTGGGCTAGATCGCTCCGGCGACGCGCAAGGCCGCAATCTCCTCGCTCGAGCGCCCTAGCACTTCGCCCAGGACCTCGTCGGTGTGCTGGCCCAGCACCGGGGGCGCGGCCGCAAACTCGAGCGGCGTGCCGGAGAACTTCATCGGGCTCACCACCTGGGGCACCTTGCCGGCGCCGGCGTGAGGCAGCTCCTGCAGCATGCCGCGCGCCTTCACCTGCGGCTCCTCGAACACTTCCTTCAGGGTATTGATCGGTCCGCACGGGACGCCCGCGGCTTCGAGCACCGTTACCCATTCGCGCGTGCTCCGCGTCCGGGTGACCTCCTCGATCAGCGGCTCGATGGCGGCGCGGTTGCGCACGCGGTCGGCATTGGTCGCGAAGCGCGGGTCCTGCGCCAGGTGCTGGCAGCCGGCCACGTCGCAGAACTTGCGAAACAGATTGTCGTTGCCGCAGGCGATGATGACGTCGCCGTCGCGAGTGTGGAAAGGCTGATACGGGACGATGTTCGGGTGAATATTGCCGGCAGGCTGCGGCGCGACACCTGTGGAAAGATAGTTCATCGCCTGGTAGGCGAGCACCGCGACCTGGCAGTCGAGAAGCGCGAGGTCAAGGTGCTGACCGCGTCCGGTCTGCGCGCGATGCGCGAGCGCGGCGCACACCGCGATGCTGGAGTACATCCCCGTCATGATGTCGGCGATCGGGATGCCGACGCGCTGCGGGCCCCCGCCCTTCTCCCCGGTCACGCTCATGATGCCGCCCATGCCCTGGATCATGAAGTCGTAGCCGGGCTTCTCCCGGTCGGGGCCGGTCTGGCCAAAGCCCGTGATCGAGCAGTAGACGAGCCCGGGATTGATCTGGCTGAGCTGCTCGTAGCCGAGCCCGTAGCGGGCGAGGTCGCCGAACTTGTAGTTCTCCAGCAGCACGTCGGCCTTGGCCGCCAGCTCGCGCACGAGCTTCGCGCCCTCGGGCTTGGAAATGTCCACGGTGACCGACTTCTTGCCGCGGTTGGCGCAGCAGAAATAGGCCGACTCGCGGGTCTCCTGGCCGGCGGAATCGCGGATGTACGGCGGCGCGAAGGCGCGCGAATCGTCGCCCTTGCCCGGGCGTTCGATCTTGATCACTTCGGCGCCGAGGTCGCTCATGTTCTGCCCGGTCCAGGGACCGGCCAGCACGCGCGTCATGTCCAATACACGGATATGGGATAGCGGTCCTGCCATTTCTGACTACCTTTCGTTGCTGATCGACGGTCGCGGCGCGGCGCACCCGCCTGCCGCAAATCGGCCGGCAAGCTGCGCGAACGGATGAATGTGCGGGGAAGCGTGAAACCAGCGCAATCGTACAGGAAATCCAGTCGGCTTCGGCCGGCGAGCAGCGACTAACGCCCGCGGCATAGCCGCCGTGGATTGTGCCGCGTGGCGCGGCTTCGAGGCTCGATCGCCCCGATCAGGCAGCGGCCTCGCCGTGCGAAGGCTCCTGCGGGAACAGCGCGTTCAGCGTAGGCAGCAGGTCTCGCGCCACCCGACTCTTGGGCACGAATGCGTCCGCGCCCGCGGCGGCGGCTTCGCGACGCATCTCCTCGGTGTCGTGCAAGGTGACCACGATGATGGCGGGCGGCCCCACCAGCGCCTTGATGCGGCGAATAGCGGCGAGCCCGCCGATTCCAGGCATCTCGAGATCCATCAGCACGGCGTCGGGGCGATCGGCTGCGATACGGGCGAAAGCGAGCAACCCCGATTCGACCCGGTCGCACACCGTCACGCGGGTATCCTCGCTCAGGAGACCGATCAGCCGATCGGCGACCACAGGGTTGTCGTCGACCACCATCACGCGCAGGGCCTGCGTTTCCATATCCGATCTCCGGCGATGCCCGTACTCGTACTGGTTGTAGCACAGCTTGCATAACATCAAAAGCACGAACAGACCGTGCTGGCGGTCAGTTCATCGCGGCTTGCAGCACTCTTGCAACGTGGATCGCTTCGCGCCCGGCGCCGTCGCGGATTTGATGTCGACAGCTGGTGCCGTCGGCGACGAGCAGCGTGTCCTCGCCGCTCGCCCGGATTCGAGGCAGCAGGCTCGCTTCGGCCATCTTCATCGAAACCTCGTAGTGCTCGGCTTCGTAACCGAACGCGCCCGCCATTCCGCAGCAGCTGGATACCACGGTCTCGACCTCGAGCTCGGGCACGAGCTGCAGCACCCGCTCGACGCTCGGCATCACGTCGAACGCCTTCTGATGACAGTGACCGTGCAGCAGCGCCTGGCGCTGCGGCAACGCGTGCAGCGGCAGATTCAGTCGGCCGGCCTGAGCTTGAGCGTCCAGGAATTCCTCGAACAGATAGGCATCCAGGCTCACGGTACCCACTTCGGCCGCAGGCATGATGGAGAGCAGCTCGTCGCGCAGCGTGAACAGGCACGACGGCTCCAGTCCGATCACCGGGATGCCGCGCTCGATATAGGGGTTGAGCGAGGCGAGCAGGCGCCGCAGCTCCACGCGTGCTTGCTCGACCAGACCCTGGGCGAGGAACGTGCGTCCGCAGCACAGCGGCCGCGCGCCGGCGTCGGGCCGTGCCAGATGCACGAGGTAGCCCGCCTTGCGCAGCACGGCCACCGCCGCGCGCAGGTTCTCGGGCTCGAAATAGCGGTTGAACGTATCGGCCATGAGCAGCACTTCATGGTGCTCGGCGCCTGCGCCGCAT
>JBOIEI010000102.1:0-4495 GCA_050741055.1 Burkholderiales bacterium
CAGCTGCTCTACGCCGACGAGGTGCGCAGCGCCGCCGATCTGGAAATCGCGCCGGCGGAAGTGCGCGAGCCGGAGCTCAAGCTCGCCACGCAGTTGATCGAACAGATCTCGAATGACGAGTTCCACCCCGAGGCGTACGAGGATACAGTCAAGCAGCGCATCGAGGCGGCCATCGAGCGCAAGGTCGAAGGCAAGGAGATCTCGGTGTCGGCGCCCCCGCCCGAGACCGGTGGCGCGCAGGTGATCGATCTCATGGAGGCGCTGCGGGCGAGCCTTGGCAAGCAGAAGGCGGCACCCGAGCGAGCGCCCGCTGCGACGGCCGAGCGCGCACCAGCCGCAGTGGCCGAATCGCGCGGCCGCAAGCCGCCCAAGCGGGCGGCCTCTTCCCGTACCGAATCCGCACCGGCGCCGGCACGCAAAAGCGCACGCAAGTAGTTGGTTGAACAAGGGGATGGCAGAGTATTCCCTGCGCGAGGTCGTTCAGCTTGCCGGACTGAGCCGCCACATCGTGCGGCGGCTCGTGCAGGAAGGGATCGTGACCCCGGAGCGGGCGCGCAATCGCGAATATCGCTTCTCCTTCCAGGATGTCATCGTGCTGCGTACCGCGCGCAGCCTCCATGCCGCCAACATTTCTCCGCGCCGGATCGTGCGCTCGCTCAGGCGGCTGCGCACGCTGCTGCCGGCCGCCATGCCGATGTGCGGGCTGCGAGTGAGCGCCTTGGGGGCCGATGTGGTCGTGCACGACAGCGACCGCAAGTGGGAGGCCGATTCGGGCCAGCTGCTGCTCGATTTCGATCTCAGGACCGATGCCGGAACGCCGCACATGATCGAGCGGCGCGCCGCCCAGCCGAGCGATGCCAAGACCCACTTCGAGACCGCCTGCGGGCTCGAGGACGACGATCCGGAGCGCGCCTGCATCCATTACCGCCAAGCGATCGCGTGCGATCGCGCGCATCTCAGCGCGTACATCAATCTCGGCTGCCTGCTGCACGATCTGCAGCGCATGGACGAGGCCGAAGCCGTGTACGAGCAGGCGCTCGCGGCGTGCGAGGACAGGAGCGTGCTGTGGTTCAACCTCGGCGTGCTGCGCGAGGACCTGGGCCGCACCACCGAGGCCGTTCACGCCTACCGCAGTGCGCTGCAATCCGATCCCGAGCTGGCCGACGCGCACTACAACATCGCCCGGCTGTACGCCGCACTCGGGCGCGAGCAGGACGCGGTGCGCGCCTACAACGATTATCGGCGGCTAGCTCGAGAGGCGCCGCAATGAGCCGTGCGGAGCCGGGGCGCAAGGCGCCGCGATGAGACAGTCCGGCGCCAGTGACGGACGCGGCGCCGATCCGCTTCGGACTTACGCCCGCAAGCGTTCGTTCCAGGCCACGCCCGAGCCGCCGCCCGGCACGGCGCCGCGCCACGACGGCCCGCTCATGTTCGTCGTGCAACAGCACGCGGCGCGGCGCCTGCACTGGGATTTCCGCCTGGAGGCAGGCGGTGTGCTGCTGTCGTGGGCGGTACCGAACGGTCCCTCGCTCGTGACCGGCGAGAAACGTTTGGCGGTGCGCACCGAGGATCACCCGTTCGACTACGCCTCGTTCGAAGGCGTCATACCGAAAGGCCAGTACGGCGCGGGCGAGGTGATCGTCTGGGACACCGGCGTGTATTCGCCCGACGAGCATGGCGATTACGCATTCGACGATCGCGAAGGGGCCGAGCGGCGCATCGCGCAGGCGCTCGCGCGCGGCAAGCTCAGCATCTTCCTGCGCGGCCACAAGCTCAAGGGCTCGTTCGCGCTGGTGCGCATGAAGAAAGCGGACGAGAAAGAAGCGGACAACTGGCTGCTGCTCAAGCATGGCGACCGCTTCTCGCGCGCCGAGCCGCCGGTGACCGATGCGACGCACTCGGTGCTGACGGATGTGACGCTGGAAGACCTGACACAGCCCGGTCGCGATGTGTCGCGAATCGAGGCACGACGCCTTACGCCGAGCGGCAAGCGCAGCCCCTTGCCCCGGGGGATTGCCCCGATGCTGGCCACGCCCGAATCCGAGCCGTTCGACCGGCCGGGGTGGCGCTACGAACCGAAGCTCGACGGCTATCGCGCGCTCGCGGTTATCAGCAACGGCGAGGCGCGGCTGCACTCGCGCCGCGGCGGTCTCGACCTCAACAAGCCCTTTCCCGACATTTTGGAGGCGTTGCGCGCTCAGGCGGTCGAATCGATGATCCTGGACGGCGAGCTGGTCGCCTTCGACGCGCAAGGCCGGCCGTCGTTCCACGCGCTGCAGAATACGGTGCCGGGGCCGAGACCCGGCGGGCGCCGCGCCGATCCGGGTAGCCCGGCGGCCACCTGCGTGCTGTTCTGCTTCGACCTGCTGTATTTCGCCGGCATCGATCTGCGCGAGCGCCCCTACGAGGATCGGCGCCGTTACCTCGAACAGTGCCTGCTGCCCGCGGCGCAGCTGCAGCTCGTGCACGTGGAAGACGATGGCATCGCGCTGTATGCGGCCGCCCTCGAAGCGGGCTTCGAGGGCATGGTGGCCAAGCGCCGGGACAGCAAGTACGAAGCCGGCCGGCGCTCGCGTCATTGGGTGAAGGTCAAGCGTGTCGATACGTCGGAGTTCGTGGTCGGCGGCTACACGCGCGGCAAGGGCTGGCGGGCCTCCCAATTCGGCTCCCTATTGCTCGGCCAGCCGGCAGGGCGGAAGAAGCTCAAGTACGTCGGCCGTGTCGGCTCGGGCTTCGACGACATGCGGCTCGCCGAGCTCAAGCGGCGCCTGGAGCCGTTGAAGACGGCTCCGATGCCGTTCCTCGAGCGGCCAGACGAGGTGCAGGGCGCGACCTGGGTGAAGCCCGAGACGGTGGTCGAAGTGCGCTATGCCGAGGTGACGCCGCTCGGGCTATTACGCGCGCCGGTGTTCGTGCGCTTGCGCGACGACAAGCCCGCGGCCGAGACCGGCGTGGCCGCTGCGGGCGCGTCGCCGGACGCAAGCGGCCGGCGCACAATGGGCTCGATGGAGGAACGCGGGCGGCGCGCGGTGCGCATGACGGACGAAAGCCGCCGGCGGGCGGCGAGTGCGACCAAGCGGTGGAGCTCGACGCGCGAGCCGAAGACAAAAAAGTCCGGGCACGCGCCGGACGACATCGCGGCCGTCGTCGCGCAGCTCGACGCCAAGGCGGCGAGGATGTCGCTCGAAGTGCAGGGCGAGACGATTGCCCTCACCAATCTCGACAAGGTGCTATGGCCCGAGGACCGCGAGCTCGACCAGCGCGCGTACACGAAGCGGGATTTCATCGGTTACCTCGCACGCGTGTCGCCCTACATCCTGCCGCATCTCGCCGATCGGCCGCTCACCATGATCCGCATGCCCGACGGCATCCACGGCGAGCGCTTCTTCCAGAAGCACTGGGAGCACAAGCTGCCGCGCTTCGTCGAGCGCGTCGAGGTGTTCTCCGAATCGAAGAGCGAGCGGCACGAGTACCTGTTGTGCAACAACCTCGCCACTCTGCTGTGGCTGGGACAGATCGGCACGCTCGAATTCCACGTTTGGCATTCGCGAGCGAATCCTGCGCCCGAGCTGGCCGAGGCGGCGCTCGACTATTCCTCCTCGCTCGAAGCG
The DNA here is from genome assembly GCA_050741055.1 of Burkholderiales bacterium. Lineage (GTDB taxonomy): Bacteria > Pseudomonadota > Gammaproteobacteria > Burkholderiales > WYBJ01 > WYBJ01. The sequence goes on from JBOIEI010000102.1 coordinate 3,612, forward strand.
CTCGAAGCCTCGGTGCTGAACTATCCCGACTACGTCGTGTTCGACCTCGACCCGTACATCTATTCGGGCAAGGAGAAGAAGGGCGCGGAGCCCGAGTTGAACGAGGTTGCCTTCGAGCGCGGCAAGGAAGTGGCCTTCTGGCTGCGCGAGCTGATGCGCTCGATGGCTTTGGAGCCGATCGTGAAGACCTCCGGCAAGACCGGACTGCACGTATACCTTCCGATCGTGCGCACCATCGACTTCGACGCGGCCCGGGCCGTGTGCGAAGCGATCGGCCGGCATCTCATGCAGCAGCATCCCGACGCCATCACCATGGAATGGAGCACGCGCAAGCGCACCGGCAAGATTTTTTTCGACCACAACATGAACGCGCGGGCGAAGACCTTGAACGTCGCCTACTCACCGCGCGGCGTTGCGGGCACCCCGGTATCGATGCCGTTGACGTGGGAGGAGCTCGAGCGCGCGCAGCCGCTGGACTTTCGCATGGACAATGTGATCGAACGGCTGCAGCGTAGCGGGGATCGTTGGCGCGACGCGCTCAGCGCCAAGCAGGACTTGACGCGCTCGCTGTCCGGTTCGACCGTTGCGGGGCGGAAGGCCGAGGATCGCCCCCGGCGGCCGAGTGGCTCCGGCCGAAAAGCGTAGGCCATTCGCGGTTGCGTGAGGCGCCTTCATGAGCTCGCTCCATTTCCAATCGCCGCGGCGGTTCGCGCTGCTGTCCATCGCCACCTCGCTCGTCACCCTCGCGCTCAAGTTCGGCGCCTATTTCCTGACCGGCTCGGTGAGCCTGCTGTCGGATGCGCTGGAGGCGTTCGTCAACCTGGCCGCGGGCATGATTGCGTTCGGCGCGCTCACCATCGCCGCGCGTCCCGCCGATGCCGATC
>JBOIEI010000103.1:0-12640 GCA_050741055.1 Burkholderiales bacterium
GTGCCATCAGCGGCACCAGCGCGCCCGTGGACGCGGCATTGTTGGCCGACTCCGGTGCGGCCACTCCTTCGATGACCCCGGTGCCGAATTGCTCCGGACGGCGGGAAGCGCGCCGCTCGGCGGCATAGGCGAGGAACGACGAGATGGTCGCGCCCGCACCCGGCAGCACGCCGACGAAAAAACCGATCAACGTGCCGCGCGCGATGGCGCCCCACGAGTCGCGCCAGTCCTGGCGGGTGGGAAGAAGTCCGCTCAGCGTGGCCTTGATGGGCTCGACCCGCACCGGGCGGTAGATGTTGGACAGAATCTCGGCGATGGCGAACAGGCCCACCGCGACGGGAAGGAAATCGAGCCGGTCGAGCAACTCGACCTGGCCGAAGGTATAGCGCGGCTGGCCCATCATGAGATCGATGCCGATGGTTCCCATGAGAAGCCCCGCCATCGCCATCGCCAGGCCCTTCAGCATGGAGCCTCCGGTGAGGCTCGCAAGGGTCGTCAGTCCCAGCACCATGAGGGCGAAGTATTCTGGCGGGCCGAAGGTCACGGCCCACTCCGCAAGCGGCGGAGCGGAAAGGGTCAGGAGCACCACGCTCAGCGTGCCGGCGATGAACGAACCCAGGGCGGCCATCCCCAGCGCAGCGCCCGCCCGGCCTTTGAGCGCCATCTGGTAGCCATCCAGGGTGGTCATCACCGAAGCGGACTCACCCGGCGTGTTGATCAGCACCGAGGTGATCGTGCCACCGTACATCGCGCCGTAGTAGATGCCGGCGAGCATGATCATGGCCGTGACCGGCGACATGCCGAAAGTCACCGGCAGCAGCAGGGCGACGCCGGCGGACGGGCCAATGCCCGGCAACGCGCCGATGATGGTGCCAAGGAGCACGCCGAGGAAGGCGAACATCAGGTTGACCGGCGTGGTCGCGAGCGAAAAACCGAGCAGCAGGTAGTCGAGGTTCATGGCGCCTCAGAATCCCAGGGGGCCTTTTGGAATCGGAACGTTCAGGAGATAGACGAACACGAAATAGAAGAAAACGACCGTGCCCAGACTGACCCCGACTCCGATCACGACGGAATGGCGTTGCACCACCAGGGTGAGGTACAGGAGGAAGGCGAGAATCGACAGCGCCAGGCCCAGCCACGGCACGACGAAGATCATCGCGGCCAGGCCGACCAGCGTCAGAATCACCCGCAGGACGCCCCATTTCTCCAGTGCAGGCGCCTTCGTCTCGGCCCCCCCGCTTCGCATCGCCCGGAATCCGTGGACAGCGACCAGCAGCGATACGCACAAGCCGATCGCGCTCAACCAGACCGGGGCGAACCCCGGTCCGGGCGAGAACTCGGTGCCGTACTGGAAGGTGGAACCTTCCCACAAGGCGGCGCCGAAGAACGCTGACAGCAGCAGCCCGCCGTAGAAGTCGGCGCGAGTCACGATTGTTCCCTCTCTGCGCAGCCGGAGTGCGAAATGAACGTCACTTACTTCTTCTTGATTATGCCCAGTTCGGTCAGGATTTCCGTGTAGTACACGGTTTGCTCCGCCAGGTACTTTTCGGCATCGTCACCAACTTCGAGCAGCGGGCGCAGCCCATTGTCGTCCAGGTACTTCTTGAACCCGGGCGACTGGAACAGTTTCACCATTGCATTCTGCCAGAACAGCGCCTGATCCTTGGTGAGGCCGCCCGCCGCGATCACGCCTCGGAACTGGTCGAGGGTGACGTCGATACCCTGCTCCTTCGAGGTCGGCACGTCCTTCCACTTGTCGAGCCGCTCCGGGGAGAACATCGCGAGCGCCCGCAGCCGCTTCGCCTTGATCAGCTCCGTGGCCTCGCTGGGATTCGGGCTTGCGAAGTCGACACTGCCGCCGAGCAGCGCGGCGTTCACCTCGCCGCCGCTCTGGAACACGATGAAGTTGAGCTTGACGCCGGCCGCTTTCTCCAGCTTGTGTCTGATGATGCCGTCGGAGCTGGCCGGACCGCTGCCGCCGACGCGAATGGAGTTCGGCTTCTTCTTTGCCGCCGCGATCAGATCCTTGAGCGACTTGTATGGGGAATCGGCGCGCACCACGCCGACATAATCCTCGACGCACAGCACCGCGAGGTTGCTGAAGTTCTTGTAGCTGACCGGCGAATGTCCCTGGATCGGTGTGGTGATGTAGGAGCCGGTGGCCGTTGCGATGATGTGAGGATTGCCCTTCTTCTGGTTCAGGTACGAGTAGGCCACGGCGCCGCTGCCGCCCGGCTTGTTCACGACGTTGATCGGCACGGTGACGATCTTTTCGTCCGTCAGGACCTTGGCCAGACTGCGGGCGAAGATATCGCTGCCGCCGCCGGCCGCCGACTGGACAAGAAATTCGACCGGCTCTGTCGGCTTCCAGCTCGAGGCCGGAAGCTTGGGAACAGCGGTACCGCTCTGGGCGGCGAAGGCCGTGGCGACCGGCGCCAAGACAATTGCGGCGACAATGGACGCGGAACGAAGTGCAGTAAAAAGACGCATGACTCCCCCTCTGGTGGGCGTCCGGTGGTCCGGACAGGCGTTACGAAGCTCAGTCGCGCGCCAGTATCCTGCCGCCGATCCTCCGCCGTCAACACAAGCCGCCGTACGGCCGTGCGTGTCGTCATACACCGCCGCACCGCCGGATTAGCATAAGCAGCCGGCCAGCCACGAGGAGGTCCGCCTGCGTCCCTTCCGCTCTGACGGAAGCGACCTTCCGCGCAAGCGGGGAGCCCAGGAAAGCAGGGAATCCTATCGGCGTCGGGAAGAGCTGACGCTCTCCCCGCCGGTGGCGCCGAAGAACGCTGTCAGCAGCAGCCCGCTGTAGAAGTCGGCGCGAGTCATGGCCTTCTCCTCCTCCCTGCAACTGTCGCGGGACGCCGCAAGGGAGATCTACTTCTTCTTCAGTATGCCCAGCTCGGTCAAGATCTCGGTGTAGGACTTGTTCTCCTCTTCCAGATACTTCACAGCCTCGGCGCCGACCTTGAGCAGCGGGCGCAAGCCGTTATCGTCGAGGTACTTCTTGAAGCCGGCCGACTTCGCCATCTTCACCATCGCGTCCTCCCAGAACTGCGCCTGGTCCTTGGTGATGCCGCCGGCGGCCACGACTCCGCGAAATTGATCCAGCGTCACGTTGATCCCCAGCTCCTTCGCGGTCGGCACGTCCTTCCAATTGTCGAGCCGCTCCGGGGAGAACATCGCGAGCGCCCGCAGCCGCTTCGCCTTGATCAGCTCCGTGGCCTCGCTGGGATTCGGGCTTCCGAAGTCGACGTTACCGCCGAGCAGCGCCGCATTCACTTCGCCACCGCTCTGGAACACGATGAAGTTCAACTTGATCCCGGCGGCTTTCTCCAGGCGGTGCTTTATGATGGCGTCCGATCCGGAAGGGCTGGCACCGCCCACCCGAATCCCGTTGGGCTTCTTCTTCGCTGCGGCAATCAGGTCCTTGAGCGTCTTGTACGGCGAGTCCGCGCGAACCACACCGACGTAATCCTCGACGGCAAGGACCGCAGTATTGGTGAAATTCTTGTAGCTGACCGGCGAATGCCCCTGAATCGGCGTCGTGAGATAGCCGACTGTCATGGACGCGATCACGTGCGGATCGCCTTTCCTGCCGTTCAGGTACGAGTACGCGACCGCGCCGCTGCCGCCCGGCTTGTTGACCACGTTGATGGGCACCGTGACGATCTTTTCATCCGCAAGAATCTTGGCTACCGAGCGGGCGAAGATGTCGCTGCCGCCGCCTGCAGCCGCCTGCACGACGAACTCCACCGGCTTGTCCGGCTTCCACGCCGAGCTCTGAGCGGCAAGGACTGTGGTGACCGGCACGAATGCAATTGCTGCGGTAATGGACGCGGTACGAAGCGCAGTAAGACGCATGACTCTCCCCCTCCTGGTGAGCGTCCGATGGTCCGGACGAGCGTTACGAAGCGCTATTGCGCGCCAGTATCCTGCCGCCGATCCTTCGCCGTCAACACAAGCCGCCGTACGGTCGTGCGTGTCGTCACGCCCCGTCGGATTTACCATAGCAGCCGGCCATGCCACGACGAGGTCAAGCATGAGTCCCAACCGAGCGCTTTTTGCCTTCCTTCCTGCCCTGCTACCTGCCCTGCTTCTTGCCGCGTGCGGCGGCATCCAGAGCGTCGTTCCGCAGCAATCCACGCTCGCCGAAGTACGCAACGCAGCGGGCCGCCCCACCGACATCCGATTCGACCGCGAAGGCAACGAGCTGTGGGAATACGCCACCGGCCCGATGGGCGACCAGACCTACCTCGTCCGCGCCGCCATGGATGGCCGCGTGCTCGATGTAACCGAACTGATCACCCAGGCGCAATTTTCCAAGGTCGTGCGCAATACCAGCACCAAGGCGCAGGTGCGCGAGCTCCTTGGCATGCCATCGGAATTGCAATACTTCGGCGCCGAGGCGGTGTGGTCCTGGCGCATGCGCATCAGCCCGCAATGGGGCTACTACTCGGTGCGCTTCAACCGCGACGGGATCGCGATCGAAACGCTGGTGATCATGGATGCAAGCCGCGATGACGATCGCGATCGCGGTCGGGGCGATCGGGGCGGTCGGGGCGGCCGGCGCTAGAGCGCCACAATCAGGCGAACGCGTCCGCAGATCAGCGAGACGGTGGCGCCCAGGCCTCGCCGGGCTTCTTCGGGTGCCGGTACATGTGGCCGGACTCCATATTGGGAAACGCTACGCGTTCCGCGTCGGCGTATCCACTCTTGCAGGCCGCGATGAGCGCGTCCTCGGCTGCGTACGCGAACGGGTCGCCGAGCTGGCGCTCGATCTCGCCGCCGGCCTCGGGACGGTTGGCCAGCAGCCACTCGACCGCGGCGGCGAGCCCTTCGGCCGGCGAAACGACATCACGGTAGTCGAGCTGCGACTTGATCTTCGCGATGTCGAACTCGAGCACCCCCGCCGGTAATGCGGCCGCACCGCCCTTGTAGACGCGATGCGCCAGGGCCGGCGCAACTTCGACGATTTCGCATTCATGCTGCATATGCCGGGCGATGAACTGCACGTGCTGGCGCTGCGTGTACTGCTGCTCGTCGCGAATGTTGTAGATCTGGCCGCTCGATTCGCGTGGCTTGTCCACCGCCAGCAGCAGCGCGTGGGCGACGTTGCGCGCGTAGCCGCGCCTTTTCAGCAGGCCGTTGGCAGGAAGCACCACTTGCCTGCGGCCATCCAGCATCCGGCGCACGATGCTCCAGTCCGGGTTGGCCGGCGCGTTCGGTCCATACAGGAGCGGATAGCGGAAATAGGTGGCGTTGTAGTGCCCCTCGCGGTGCGAGCGCATGACCGTCTCTTCGGTCACCCACATCAGGTGATTGAAGCGCGGCCCCGCGGGATCGTCGCAACGGGGACTGTCCTCGGGCACCAGCACCGGCTGGCCCAGCGCTCCCCAGCGCGGGTCGTCGCGAGACGCATAGACGGCGGAGCCGCCGACCCCAATGAAGCGTGCGGTCTTGCCCTTGAGGAGCTCGGCGATGATCCGCATCCGGCCATAGGTCGCGAGCACCAGGTCGAAGGTGCGTCCGGCGAGCGCCGGCTCCAGCGTCTCGGCGAAGTGCGGATCGACGTGGATGTGCTCGATCGGCTGCATGAATTCGGCTTCGTGCTGGCCGCCGTGCAAGACGGTCACTTCGTAACCGCGTTCAATGAGACCGTTGACCGTGTGCGGACCGGAAGGACCGGTGCCGCCGATGACGAGCGCTTTCATCGTCCATGCTCCATGCGTTGAAGGCCGTTGCGATTATGCATGCGCGAACGCTTCCGCTAGCGCGGACTTCGGGTGTATCGTTTCTCGTTCAATCAACCAGCCGGAGGTCGGGACCATGAAAGTCGATGGCGGATGTCACTGCGGCAAGATCACCTACGAAGCCGAGATCAATCCCGAAAAGGTTTCGATATGCCACTGCACCGATTGCCAGACCGGATCGGGCTCCGGCTATCGCACCAACGTGCAAACCGAGCGCAACACCTTCAAGCTCCTGACCGGCGAGCCGCGCATCTACATCAAGACGGCCGAGAGCGGCAACAAGCGCGCGCAGGGATTCTGCGCCGATTGCGGCACCCCCTTGTTCTCGACCACCGAAACGAATCGCGAGGTGTACGGCTTGCGGGTCGGATCGATCCGCCAGCGCTCGGAGCTTCGGCCGCGATCGCAAGGCTGGTACCGCTCGGCGCAGCCTTGGACGCAGGACATCAGCGAGCTGCCGCAGCATCCCAAGCAGCGGCCGGCGGCGTGAATTCGCGCCGCAACCGGCGCAGCGCCTCACCGCTTCTGCGCCGGATCGTTCTTTCTCCGTCGCGAACGATTCGAGCTCGCCAGCAGTCGATTGCGAGCCCGCTGCGTTCCCGCCATTCAAATGCAGGCGACCGCGTACACGTCCTTGACGCCCTCGGGCAGGCGATATTCGCGCCAGCTCGCCGCGCCGTCCTCGGTGCCGAAGACCTGTCCGCAGCGCGACACGCAATAGACCCGGTTCGGATCGGCCGTGGCCTGAGCAACGCTCATCATGGTGGCTTCGGCCTTCACGCCGCGATCGATCCGCTGCCAGCTGCCGCCCAGGTCGCTGCTGCGGTAGAGCATGCCGTCGGTGCTGCGCGCGGCGGGCGAGAGGCATGCGAACAGCGTGCGCGGATCGTGCGGCGAAACGAGCACGTCGCGGCAATAGGTGAGCGGCGAGTGGCGGCCCACCTGCATATCGGACCAGGCCGCGCCGCGATCCTCGCCGCGGAATAGACCCATCCGCACCGCGAGAACCGGCGCGCCGGGTGCGGCGGCGCTCACGACGATGGCATGCGAATCGAGCATGCCCTCGGCTTCGGTGTCGCTGCCGATGCGGCTCTTCAGATGCGGCTGATCGGCGAGACGGATGAGCGGCTGGGACAAATCGGTCCAGGTCTCGCCGCCGTCGCTGGAGCGAATGACGCCGCTCACTTCCAGTGCCGCGTAGACATCGCTCGACCGGCTCGGATCGACGGCGATGCGGATCGTGCGCGCGGGGAATCCCATCTCGCAATGCCCCGGGGATTTGGCATTCGGCAACCGGTGCCAATGCTCGCCGCCGTCATCGCTGCGATACACGCCCACCGGCGCGGACCCGGCGTACATCACCTTGGGATCGCTCGGATCGTGGGCGAGCGACCAGATCACCCCGCCGCCCTCCGGGTACGCCGTGCGCGCCCAGCGCTCGCCCCCGTCCAGGGTGCGATACGGACCGTCCTGCGTGCCGACGTGAATGACGTTCGGGTCACGCGGATCGATGGCGAAAGCGCGTGCCTCGACGTTCTCCGGCAACCCGCTTGTCAGCGCTTGCCACTCGCCCTCGCCGGGGCTGCGGCGAAACAAGCCGCCGCGATAGCGCTCGCCGCCGTGCGGGCTGTAGTGACCTGCGCCTGCAAAAATGTACTTCGACCGACTGGTGACCATCGCACGCCTCCTTCGCCATCGTGAACTGCCGTGGATGACATCCACTTCGCAACACGCCCATCCGGCCGCGTCCGCCCGCCGCTCGCGGCCAAGCATAGCACCACTGCCGACGGACAATCGGGCGGGCGGCTGCGCACATCGCTACAATGAACTGCCTACGAGTCGCAAGGAGACCGCGATGAGCGTCCCGCATACGATCCGCACCTGGCTCACCGAGCGCCTGGGATTGCGTTACCCGATCGTCCAGGCGCCCATGGCCGGCGGGCCCACCACCCCGGAACTGGTCGCCGCGGTCGGCAACGCCGGCGCGCTCGGCTCGTTCGGCTTCGCCTACACCGAAGCGGCGGCGATGCAGCAGCAGATGGAGGCCGCGCGCGCTGCGACCCGAGCGCCGATCCACATCAACCTGTTCGTGGAGAACGTCCCGCCGCCGCCATCGGACGAAGCCATACAGGCGTCGCTGAACGCGCTCGCACCAATGTATGCCGCGGTCGGTGTCCAGGTGCCGCAGCGCATCGATCCGCCCTACTGCCCCGATCTGGATACGCAAGTGCGCGCGGTGCTCGCGCTACGCCCTGGCGTGCTCAGCATGCACTTCAACCAGCTGAGTGCGCAGACGATCGCCGACGCGCGCGCGCAAGGCATCGTGGTCGCCGCGAGCGCGACCAGCCTCGCCGAAGCACGGCACATCGAAGGGCTCGGCGTGGATTTCATCATTGCGCAGGGCGCCGAAGCCGGCGGCCATCGCGGCACGTTCCTGGGAGCGGCCGAGGAATCGATGATCGGCACTCTCGCCCTGGTGCGCACGCTGGTGCGTAATTGCTCGATACCGATCGTCGCCGCCGGCGGTATCATGGATGGCGCAGGGCTCGCTGCCGCGCTCGCCCTCGGTGCCTGCGGGGCGCAGATGGGCACGGCGTTCCTGGCGGTGAAGGAAAGCGGCGCGTCCGAGTTGCACAAACGAGCGCTGTTCGAGCATGCCGATGCGGCCACTACGATCACCCGCGCCTTCTCCGGCCGGCCGGCGCGTGGCATTCGCAATGCGTTCATCGCCCGCGCCGAGGCCGACAACATTCCGCTGCTGCCGTTCCCGGTGCAGAACAAGGCAACCGGGCCGCTGCGCGCGGCCGCGGCGAAGCAGAACAATCCCGACTACGTCTCGTTGTGGGCAGGGCAGGCGTATACGCTCGCGCGGCGCATGGGCGCGGCCGAGCTCGTTCGCACCATCGTCGCCGAATACGACGAAGCCTCGCAGAACCTGGTGAAGGCGGCGCGCGGGTAAGCGACGCGCGCTTGGCACTCACACCAGGGTCGGCTTTTTCTTCTTGCCCTGCTTGATCGCTTCGTCTTCTTCCAGCACCGCGGTGTACTGGCGAACGGCGCTGGAGATGGTCGGCCAGCCCGCGTAGTGGCCGACCTGGATGATGACTTCGCAGATCTCCTGCTGCGTGATGCCGATGTGCTGGGCGCTGCGATAGTGCGAATAGTTGCCGGTCGGACGCGCCATGGCGATGTTGGCGGCGAGCGTGACCAGCTGGCGCTCGCGCAGGCTCAGTCCCTTGCGCGCCCACACGTCGCCGAACAGGTGCCCCACCGACATCTCGTAGAGCTCCGGGCATAACGCCTTCTGCTCCAGCATGAGGTTCTCCCGTCCCATCTTCTTCAGGATGTCCATGCCGCGCTTGCGGCGCTTTGCGTAGTCGCTCATTTTTGCTCGATCCTCGTCGGTTCGGCTGTTGCGGGAAGGATTTGCGCAGCCCGCCCGGCAGGCTCGAATGGAACCCCATGCAAGGCGAGGCGTGGCAGCCGGCGATGGTACTCTGCTACCATGGCCCGAGACAGGCCGCCCAATGCCTGAACAGGCCGCCCAATGCCTGAATAGGCCGCGCAAATGCCTGCCGCCGCTGCGCACTGGCGCAAATGCGAGCGCCGGCGAACCTGGTGAGGATGAGCCGCCGCTTCAGCCTGGCCGGCGTCGAGCCTCGGACCAATACGCCTGCCGAGTTCGCCGATCTCATCAAGCGCGAGATCGTCACCTGGAAGAAGGTGGTGAAGGACGCCGGCATCAAGGTGGAGTAGCACGGCAGAAAGCGAGACCGAGCAGCGCCTCGCGTTCAGGCGAAGAAATCGACCAGCAGGCGATTGACCGCCTGCGCCGCTTCGTATTGAACCCAGTGGCCCGCGCCCGGCACGATCTCGGCCCGGATGTCGGGCTTGTGCGCGCGGCACATGTCGATCCGCGCCTGGACGCTCGGCCAGGCGAGATTGTCGCGCTCCCCATAGAGCAGCATCACCGGCGCAGCGATCCGAGGCAGCGCGTCGCGCGTATGCGGCGCGAGGCTGAAGCGGCGCGTATCCCAGCGCGCACGCATCACGTTCGTGCGCTGGATCTCGACCGTTGCAGCGTCCGCGGTCTCCGGCTGCGCGAGCATCAACACCATGAGATTGTGCCGGATGACTTGTTGCCGCTGCGCCTCGGACACCGGCTCTTCGGGCATCCTGCGCAAGTCGAGTTTGCGAGCGCCTGTCATGCCAAAGCCTCCGGGCGCGAGCAGCGCGAGCCGCTGGACGACTCCCGGCATGCGTGCGGCAACCATGGCTGCGATCACGCCGCCGAAGGAAAAGCCGGCCATGTCGACCGGCGCCCCGTCTGCGATCTCGGCGACGGCCTCGCACACCAGCGCGAGATAGTCGTCTTCGGCGATATCGTCCGCCACGGACGGTCCGTCTCCGCAGCCCGGGAGATCGGGTGCATACGCCGTGAATAGGCTACGCAGCGCGGGAAGGTTTCGCGCCCAATGTGTCCACGAGCCCATGCCGCCGTGGAAAAGGATCAGCGGCGGGCCGTTGCCTTCGATATGGCAAGGCAGCGCGCCGGCACGTGCGGTCGTGGTCAATTTCGAACCTTCGTATGGGTATCGCCCGCGGGTTTTCGCGCCCGGCACGCAGGTCGAGTGTAGGTACGGCCGTGGCGGCTGTCCAGGAAACCGCCCGGTCCCATTCCGTGAGGGCGGCACCTCGCTTCATAATGGCGCGGGCATCCCAAACGTTGCGCCAAGCGGTAGCGCGATTCGTGGTTCAATCCTGCTTGTAAGCATGCAGCCGCGGCAAGCGAGCGCGTGAGCCGCGATACATCCTCTGGAGGAGAACTGAAATGACCATCGCCGGAAAATTCGTGATCGCGCTCGAAGAGCATTATGCCGATGACGAGCTCACCGCCACCTTCACCGGATCGGAAGGCCGCGCGCCCGAGGTGCGCAAGCGCCTGTTCGACCTGGGCGAGCTGCGCCTGGCGGAAATGGACGAAGCCGGCATCGACGTCCAGGTGCTGTCGCATAGCGCGCCGTCGGCGCAGCGACTCGATGCCGAAACGGCGGTGCGCCTCGCCCGCGGCGCGAACGATCGCCTGCACCAATCGCTCCAGCGTCATCCCGAGCGCTTCGCCGCCTTCGCCACGCTGCCGACGCCGGAGCCCAAGACGGCCGCGGACGAGCTCGAGCGCGCGGTCACCAAACTCGGCTTCAAGGGAGCAATGGTGCACGGGCTCACCAACGGCGTGTTCTTCGACGACAAGCGCTTCTGGCCCATCATGGAGCGCGCCCAGGCGCTCGACGTGCCGATCTATCTGCACCCCGCCGTGCCGCATCCCGCCGTCATCGAGGCGTATTACAAGGACTACGTGCAGAAGTTTCCGGCCATCACCAACGCCGCCTGGGGCTTCACGGTCGAGACGGCGACGGCCGGTGTGCGCATGGTGTTGAGCGGCGCCTTCGATGCTTATCCGAACCTCAAGATCATCCTGGGCCACCTGGGCGAAGGCCTGCCGTTTCTCATCTGGCGGATCGATATGGCGCTCAACCGGTTCGGTGGCACGCCGGTGCGCTTCCGCGACGCCTTCAATCACAATTTCTGGATCACGACCAGCGGCAATTTCTCCACCCCGGCATTGATCTGCAGCATGCTGGAGATGGGCGTGGATCGGATCCTCTACTCCGTCGACTGGCCGTTCGTGCGCAACATGCCCGGCACCAAGTGGATGCAGGAGCTGCAGATCTCGAACGAGGATCGGGAGAAGATCCTGTCGGGCAATGCCAGGCGGCTGCTGAAGATGTAGGGCGGCTCGCGCCCGCGCTGCGCGCAATTCCATTCCCGCCGCCACAGGCGCGGGCACTCTGCTGCGACCGCTGCCGCAGCAACTCCCCCTTGTCTCGTCATGTCGGCGGAACCCCATGGCCGCGCGTTTGTCCTTCCAGGTGCCGGCCGCTGCTGCTATGGTGACCCGGCAACGCGTAAAGATGCCTGACGAGGAAACCGCAATGAACGATTCGATGCTGCTCGCCACCGACGAATACGGCGTGGCGACGCTGACCATGAACCGGCCCGACAAGCTCAATGCCTTCGATATGCCGATGATCGAGCGCTGGACCGAGCTCCTCGACCAGGCCTGCGAGGATGCCGCGGTCAAGGTCATCGTCCTGACCGGCGCGGGCCGCGCCTTCTGCGCCGGCGGCGACGTCGAGTCGTTCATGGACTTCCGCCGCTGGGACAGTCTCGAACGCAAGAACTATTTGTGGAAGCACGTCCATCGCATCGTGCTCACGCTGGAGCGGGCCGACAAGCCGGTGATCGCCGCCATCAAAGGCCTGGCGCGCGGCGCCGGCATGGACATGGCGCTCATGTGCGATCTGCGCATCATGGCCGAGTCGGCGACGCTGGCGGAGAGCTATATCGGCATGGGGCTCATCGCGGGCGATGCAGGAACCTACTTCCTGCCGCGCATCGTCGGCGCCGCGCGTGCGCTGGAGCTGTTCTGGACCGGCCGCGTGATCGACGCGCACGAAGCCGAGCGCATCGGCATTGCCACCCGCGTGGTTGCCGACGACCAGCTGGCCGCGGCGGTGAACGAGACGGCCCGAACCATTGCGGCCAAGCCGCAGGAGGCGATCCGCGTCTTCAAGCGCGCGGTCTACCAGAGCTTCGAGATGCCGCTGGCTGCGCATCTCGACATGGTGTCTTCGCACATGGCGGTGGTCATCGATACGCCCGAGCACAAGGCGCTGGTCGATGCGTTCCTGCAGCAGCGGCGCCGAGAATAAACGGCGCCGGAGCACGTTTGCGTTCATGCCGCAGAACGTGGCGCGTTCCCTGATCGGGCGTGTCGTCGCAGGGAAGGTATGATTGCAGCGGTGAGCGACGCCAGAGCGCTT
>JBOIEI010000104.1:0-1596 GCA_050741055.1 Burkholderiales bacterium
AGGCGCGCAAGCGCGGTCCGGTGCGGCTCATCATGGGGCCGTGGACGCACGGCGATCGGAGCCAATCGTGGGCGGGCGAGGTCGATTTCGGGCCGGCCGCGACCATCGACGGCAATCTCGCCGCGCATTGGCGCGAGCTGCGGCTGCGCTGGTTCGATCACTGGATCAAGGGCCGGGCCAACGGCGTCGAGCGCGAAGCCGCGGTGCGGCTGTTTCTCATGGGCGGCGGATCGGGACGGCGCGATGCGGCCGGACGCATGCAGCACGGCGGGCGCTGGATCGCGGCCGAGGATTGGCCGCTGCCGCAGACCCGCTTCGTGCCTTACTACCTGCACGCCGGCGGCACGCTGGCGCCCGAATTGCCGGCGGCGGATGCCAGACCGATTGCGTTCGACTACGATCCCGACGATCCGGTGCCGACCATCGGCGGTCCGCTCACCTCGGGCCAGCCGGTGTTCGAGGGCGGCGCATTCGACCAGCGCGAAGACCCGCGCTTCTTCGGCTGCACGCACTTCGGCCTGCCGCTCGCCGCGCGGCGCGACGTGCTCGTGTTCCAGACCCCACCCCTTGCCGAGGATGTGGCCGTGATCGGCCCGCTGCTGATCCGGCTGCACGTGAGCTCGAACTGCGTCGACACGGATTTCACCGCCAAGCTGATCGATGTGCATCCGGCGAATCCCGACTATCCGCGCGGCTTCGCGATGAACCTCGCCGACGGCATCCTGCGGCTCCGCTACCGCGATTCGTGGGAGAAACCGGTGATGATGACGCCGGGCACGGTGTACGAGATCGCGATCGAGCCGTATGCCACCTGCAATCTGTTCCAGGCCGGCCACCGCATCCGGGTGGACATCTCGTCGAGCAATTTTCCGCGCTACGATCTGAACTACAACACCGGCGAGCCCGAGGGGGCGGCGGTGTGCAAGCGCATTGCGACCAATACCGTCTATGTCGACCGGCTGCGCGCCTCGCACATCGTGCTGCCGATCGTGCCGCTCTCCTCCCTGCGGGGACTCTAGTGCTTCGACCCTTTTGCCCCTCGGTGCAAGGCGCGCAATCGAGGTTTCAGCAACGAATCCCGGACTGGGGACACTGGCGCCTGACCCCGCGCCCGCAATGTATTAGCATGTCCGGATCGACCGCCGACAAGGGAGGACAGCCGTGCCGAATCTCGACTCGCTCACCGCCAGTGCCCGCAACACCCGACTGGTTGGCTTTCACGATCTGCAGGGACGCGAATCGCTGCAGGTGACCTTGCAGGGCGACTGGTGCTACGTCGGTCATTTGCCGGGTGCCTCGCGCAATCCGCTCACCGGCAAGGACGAGCACAGCGGGACGTCGATCCTGAACGTCTCGAATCCGGCCAAGCCCGAGCTCCTGGTGCACATTCCGGCCGCGCCGGAGGCGAATTGCCGCGCGGTGCAGGTGATCGACAGTCCGCGCGACGGCAGGCGTTATCTCGCACGCAACCACGAGACGCCGAGCGCCTGCAGCTTCCAGGTCTTCGACATCACGGATCGGGCAAAGCCCGAGATGGTCGCCGACGTGAAAGAGACACCGGCCGGCGCGATGAACATGGCGCACAAAGGCTGGTGG
>JBOIEI010000105.1:0-7576 GCA_050741055.1 Burkholderiales bacterium
ATGGATTCGCGCGCGTCTACCTGCGCGGCCGCTTCGAGCCCGATCGTGCGCTACAGGCACTCGGCGAGCAATACGAGGCGGCGCGCCTGTCGATCAAGCCGTATCCGTCGTGCCGGCTGACCCATCCGGCGGTGAGCGCGGCGCTCGCGCTGCGTGAGAAACTCGGTCCCGATCTCGATCGCGTGCAGGCGATCGAAGTGCGGATGGGGAGCCAGGCGCACGACGTGGTCGGGCGCCGGGAAGCGTTTCGACTCACCCCCGAACGCTGGCTCGATGCGCAGTTCAGTGTCTTCTGGACCGTGGCTGTCGCCCTTTGCCACGGCGCAGTGCGGCCGATCCATCTCCTCGACGACGTGCCGCCACGGCCGCCAGTACGCGCGTGGATCGAGCGCATCCGCGCCGAGCCGATTGCCGGCAGCGCCACGCGCGATGTGGGCGCGTGCGAGATCGAGGCGAGTGGCCCGTTCGGGCGCGTGAGCGTGCAGGCGGCCGAAGCCAAGGGTCATCCGGACGCGCCGCTCACCGCGCAGGAGCTGGAAGGAAAATTTTGCGCCAACGTCGCGCTCGCTGGCATGAGCCGTGCCGAAGCGCGCGAGCTCGCTGGCACCTTGCTTGCCTTGGATCGTTCGCCGGATCTCGCGCCGCTCATGCGCGTACTGCGACGCCCGCAAGCGCGCACCCCGCTCAAGAGGCATGCTGATTAGCGCCATCGCTAATCAGGAGAGACATTGAGATGTATCTGCTCGAACACGACGCGAAAACGCTGCTCGATGCCATCGGCATTGCGGTGCCGACGGGTTGCCTGGTCGAATCGGCCGAAGCGGTCGATGAAGCCGCGTTGCCGCCCGGACCCTGGGTCGTCAAGGCGCAGGTGCCGGCCGGCGGTCGCGGCAAGGCAGGGCTGGTGCGCGCGACCGAATCGCGTGCGGAATTGCGTGCGCTGGTGGCCGGCATGCTCGGCCAGGTCCATCGCGGCCACAGCGTGGGCGCGTGCCGCATCGAGAGCCGGCGCGACCGGGCGGATGAGGCCTATCTCGGCTTCATGCTCGCGCCCGCAAGCGGCGAGGTGCGCGTGCTCGTTGCTGCCAGCGGCGGCGTGGATATCGAAACCTCCGGCGCAGTGCGATCGAAGCTGGTCGCGCCGCAACCGCAGGCGCTTGCCGCCGCAGTCGGTGAGCTGGCTGCCTCGGCCCCGCAGCACATCCGCCAGGCGATCACCGAAGCCGGCACGCGGCTGGGCGAAATGTTCCTGCGTCGCGATGCCGTGCTGCTGGAAGTGAACCCGTTGTTCGTCGGACTCGATGGCGGCTGGCTCGCGGGCGATGCCAAGATGGTGCTGGACGACAACGCGCTCGGACGCCAGCCGGAAGTGCGCTCGCTGCTCGAAGCACGCTCGCATGCCTATGTCGAAACCTGGCTCAAGGCGCAGCACGAATTCGACTACGTGGTCGTGGACCCGGACGGCGAGCTGGGTCTGCTCACGACCGGCGCCGGGCTTTCGATGATGCTGATCGACGAGTTGCG
This sequence comes from Burkholderiales bacterium, assembly GCA_050741055.1. Lineage (GTDB taxonomy): Bacteria > Pseudomonadota > Gammaproteobacteria > Burkholderiales > WYBJ01 > WYBJ01. The sequence continues at coordinate 1,525 of JBOIEI010000105.1, forward strand.
CGCCGGCGGTATCCGGCCCTACAACTTTCTCGATGTGCGCACCGGGGGACTGCGCGGCGATGCGAGCCGGCTCGTCAAGGTGCTCAACTGGATCGCCGAAGGCCGCAACGTTCGCTGCGTGCTGGTGAACGTGTTCGCCGGAATCACGCACCTCGGCGAGTTCTCGCGCCTGCTGGTGCAGGCGCTCGAGGAAGCCCCGGTGCTGAAGGTTCCGGTCGTCACCCGCCTGGTGGGCAACGGGCTCGACGAGGCGCGCGCGGTGCTCGGCGAGGCCGGGATCGCGGTGGAGCCCGATCTGGAAAAGGCGCTTTCGCTGGTGCGGGCGGCGCTGTCGAAACAGGGCGATGCGGTGCAGGCGCGCAGGCGATGATCGATCCACGCATCACGCGCAGCACGCCGGTCATCATGCAAGGCGTCACCGGCCGTGCCGGACGCAGCCACTTTCAGCTCATGCGTGCATACGGCACGAATATCGTGGCGGGCGTATCGCCGCGCGCGGCGGGCACGCAGATCGACGGCGTTTCCTTGTTCGGAACATGCGCGGAAGCCGTGGCCGCCACGGGTGCGAAAGTCAGCATTCTTTTCATCGGCGCGGAACAATTGCTGGCCGCGATCGAGGAAGCGATAGCCGCCGGGATCGAGATGCTCGTCACCCCGACCGAAGGCATGCCGATCCACGACGCCGTGCGAGCCAAGCGGCTTACCCTGGCCAAGGGCGTTACCTGGATCGGGGCGTCGACTCCGGGCATGGCGGTGCCGGGCGAAGCGAAGCTCGGCTTTCTGCCCGATGCCACCCTGGCGCGGGGCCCGCTCGGCATCATGTCCAAGAGCGGCACGCTGTCGTACGAGTCGGGCTATCGGCTGGTCCAGCACGGTATCGGCCAGTCGGTATGGGTCGGTGTCGGCGGCGATCCCGTCAAGGGCGTGCGCTTTGCCGACCTGGTGCCGTTCTTCGGCGCCGATGCGCAGACCAGAGCGGTGCTGATCATCGGCGAGATCGGCGGCACGGAAGAGGAAGAGTTCGCGCACGCCCTCGAGGCGCACGGTTTCTCCAAGCCGGTCTTCGCATTGATCGCCGGGCGCAGCGCTCCGGAAGGCGTCAGCATGGGCCACGCAGGCGCGCTCGTGCACGGCGCACACGGCACCTACGCCGCAAAGAAGACGGCGCTGGAAGCAGCCGGGGCGACCGTGTTCGGCTCGCTCGACGAGATGACGCGCGGCATTGTCGCCGCCTTGCGACGCTGACGGCGCTAGCCCGGATGTTTCATCGGGGCGCCAGTGCCCGTGCAGGCCGAAGTTCAAATCGTGCTCGGCGACCACGCGCTCACGATTTCATTACGCAAACGATTGGTTCCGATTCGGGTCGGCCTGGTGAAACATCCGGGCTAGGTCGAAGCCTGCACGTCGGCAGCTGTGCGGACGTTCCGTCGCCACCTCGTAGCATCGCGGCGGGCATGTTCGCGGCTTTCCTGCATCGAATGCGAGCGCCCCACCCTTAGAAACCCCCGCACACGGGTCCGTGCTGCGGTATGCGAGCGTTCTGCCGTGCAATTTCAGGCGTCGCGCCGCGTGGGTCAGTGGCATGGACTCAGTGGCATGGACGTTGCTCGACCCCGTGCATGAGGAAACGGAGTCGACAGTGAAGAAATTCACACGCCTGAGCTTCGCGGAACTGGCCCGCACCTACGGTTGGACGATTACGTACGCCGATGGCTATGCCGACGGCGAAGCGTATCGAGCGCGTCGTCAGCAGCCACCCGCGTACCTGCTATGGGGATTCGACGAATACGCGCAGGGCTTTCAAGCAGGCTTCTACGATGAGCCCGCGCGCATGCCGCCGAATCCGGAATCGTCCGCAGCGCTGTAGTTTCGCAGCCGATCTGCTCGCCGCACGCGGTCGGCAAGCGGGAGGCGTTCTTGACCTGACGTTCGGCATCCGCGCAACCGTCCGCATCCGGCGCGCGGATCGCGGCGCTCTTTCGATTGGCCGAACGCGTCTTCTTTAGCCTTTCCCTGATCGCGACTATCTCGATCACTCGCTTGTAGTGTGCGAGCTCCCTCCTTCCCTTGCAGGCCGATGCGCGCCAAGGCGTATTCCATTGTCGGCGTACAATCGATCACGCGCCATCAGAAGCAGGCGGGAGGAATGCGTTCGCACATGCCTGAGCTCGCTGCGCTCGCGGTCGGGTTCGCGGCCTGGGCGAGCGCAGCATGCGCCCACTGATGCCTGCCGGCGTTCACGCGCCTGCTCGCCGTAGTGCGTGCTGGCAGCGGCAGCAGCGGTGAATCAGCTCTTGAAGCGATGCGCCGACTAGAGATACAGCACGGCGGGAAAGACGGTAACGGCGAGAACCAGCACGAGCCACTCGAGGTTGTGATAGCGCAGCCACCCGGTGAAGTGCAGCACCAGGATGGTGATCGCTACCACGTAGTACAGCAGAAGCAGCATAGGGTCGCGAGCATGGGCGCCAATGGCCGGAAGGCCGGAATTCTAACCCCTAATGTCGCACAGGGCATCAGGCACGCCGCCGAGGCGGGAGCAGGTCGCGGCGGACGAGCGGCGCGCGCACCCGCAAACGGCAAGCGGCGGAGGATGCGCCCGCCTGCAAGTGGCACGAGGCCGAGGATGCGACCATGAGATTCGTATTGGCGCTCGATCAAGGCACCACCAGCTCGCGGGCGATCGTGTTCGATCGCGCCGGCCAGGCGGTTGCGAGCGCGCAGCGCGAGTTGCGGCAGAACTTTCCGCGGCCGGGTTGGGTCGAGCACGACCCGATGGAGATCTGGTCGTCGCAGCTCGCGGTGGCGCGCGAGGCGCTGGTTGCCGCCGGCGCGGAGGCAAAGGACATTGCGGCCATCGGCATCACCAATCAGCGCGAAACCACCCTCGTTTGGGACAAGGCAAGCGGCGAGCCGGTCGGGAACGCGATCGTGTGGCAGGATCGCAGGACCGCCGAGCTGTGCGAGCGGCTCGAAGCCGAGGGCCTCGGGCCGCTTTTCGCGAGCCACACCGGCCTGCTGCTCGATCCCTATTTCTCCGCCACCAAGCTGGTCTGGATGCTGAGTGAGGATTCGGGTTTGCGCGCTCGCGCCGAACGCGGCGAGCTCGCATTCGGCACGGTCGATAGCTGGCTCGTGTGGAAGCTGAGCGGCGGCTCGGTGCATATTACCGACGTCACCAACGCTTCCCGCACGCTGCTGTACAACATCCATACCCACCAGTGGGACGACAAGCTACTGCAGGTGCTGAACGTGCCGCGCGCGCTATTGCCTGCCGTCGTGCCTTCGTCGGGCGAGATCGCGCGCACCGATCCGCAGCTGTTCGGAGCGCCGCTTCCGATCGCGGGCATCGCGGGGGATCAGCAGGCGGCGTTGTTCGGTCAACGCTGCGTGCGCCCGGGGATGGTGAAGAATACCTACGGCACGGGCTGCTTCATGCTCATGCACACCGGCGTCGCGCCGGTCGCTTCGACACGCAAGCTCGTCACCACTGTCGCGTGGCGCCAGCAAGGCGAGACGCATTACGCGCTCGAGGGCAGCGTGTTCGTCGCCGGAGCGATCGTGCAATGGCTGCGCGACGGGCTCGGCATCATCGCGACCTCGGCCGAAGTCGAGCCGCTCGCGGCGACGGTGCCGGACAACGGCGGCGTGTATCTCGTGCCGGCGCTCGCCGGCCTGGGTGCTCCGCACTGGGATCCGGCCGCGCGCGGCGCCATTCTCGGCCTCACGCGCGGGGCGACCAAGGCACATATCGCGCGTGCAGCGCTCGAGTCGATCGCCTACCAGAGCGTGGACCTGGCCGAGGCGATGCGGCAGGACTCGGGCATCGACGTGGCGGAGTTGCGCGTCGACGGAGGTGCGGCGAGAAACGATCTGTTGCTGCAATTTCAGGCCGACGTGCTCGGCGTGCCGGTCGTGCGGCCGCGCATCACCGAGACCACGGCGCTCGGCGCTGCGTATCTGGCCGGGCTCGGCGTCGGTTTCTGGGACGATCCGGAAACGCTCGACCGGCAGTGGCAGGTCGATCGCAGGTTCGAGCCGGCGGTGTCGCGCGACCAGGCGCGAGCCATGCGCGCCGGCTGGTACCGGGCGCTCGAGCGGGCCAAGCAATGGGCGCAGCCGTGAGCCTCGTGCGCGATGGCTTCTGACAGCGCGGGGGAGGGCCTGCGCCGTCATCCTGCGTTCGTGCTGTTCGTGGTCACCGCGGCGCAGATGGCGTGTGCGATGACCAACGCGGTCCTGCCGACCCTCGCACCCAAGGTCGCCGAGTCGCTCGGCGTCGAGCCCGCGTGGGTCGGCTACCAGGTGAGCATCTTCTTCGCCGCGGCGATGGCCGGCACTGCCTACGGGGGTGGGTGCATCGCCCGCTTCGGTCCGGCGCGCGCAACCCAGTTCACGCTCGCCGGCTGCATCACGGGCGTGGCTCTGTTCATGCTGCCGCATCCGGCGTTCATCGTGATCGGCTCCCTGATCGGCGGGTTCGGCACCGGCTTCATCAATGCCTCGGGCGCGCAGATCCTCGTGCGTTACACCCCGGCCTCGCGCCGCAATCTCGTGTTCTCCCTCAAGCAGACCGGCATGCCGCTGGGCGGCATGATCGTTTCGCTCACCGCGCCGGCATTGGCGCTCGCCTTCGGTTGGCGCTGGGCGCTCGCCCCCATGATCGCCATTGCCCTGTGCGCATTGGTGTTGAATCAGTATGCGCGAGCGCTGTGGGACCGCGACCGCAATCCGCACGCGGCCCTGGGCGGCGCGGCACTCGGCGCGCTACCGCTGGTGTGGCGGGCGCCGGCGCTGCGCTGGCTGGCGCTTGCCGGGATGTGCTTCTCGGCCGTGCAGCGGATGCTGCTGACGTATCTCGTGCTGTATTTGGTGACCGATCGCGCGTATGGCTTGGTGCAGGCCGGCATCCTGCTGTCGGTGATGCAGGCGGCCGGGTTCGTTGCCCGGCCGGTATGGGGTTGGATCGCCGATCGCGCCGGCAACGGCATGCCGGTGCTGATGCTGATTGGCGTCATCACGACCGCCGGCTCGCTGGCGCTCATCCTGATCGAAGGCGAGGCGGCCATGTACGCCGTGTGCGCGCTGCTGGGTCTTTCCTCGATCGGCTGGAACGGGCTCTACTATGCCGAAACGACGCGTCTTGCCGGACCGGAAAACGCCGGCGCGGTCACCGGGGGCGCGAGCTTCTTCGTTTATGCGGGCGTACTGGGCGGGCCGGCGTTGTTCGCGCTGAGCTACGGATATCTGGAAAGCTATGGCGACACGCTCTACACCCTGGTTGCGATCAGCATCGTGGCGCTGGGCGCCATCGCCGTCGCATTTCGCCGCGCCGGCGAGCGTGCGCCAGTGTATGCTTAGAATGATTACGTTTTCATAACGCACCTTTCATAACGCACCGACGGGCCGTCCGATTTCTTGAGGAGGGAAACCATGGTCTCGAGACTCCAATCCCTGGCAATTGCGCTTTCTGCCTGGCTCGTGTTTGCGCCGGCCGCGCAGGCGCAAACGATCGAAAACGAGCTGGTGCTGATCACGCCGGTCGCGAAGACGCTCACCGATCCGACGCTGGCGGATTTCACCGCTTACGCAAAAGAGCGCTGGAACATCACGGTGAAGGCGCATGCGCTCGCGGCCGGAACCCCGGTTGCCTACGGGCGCATTCTGGAGTGGAAGGGTCGGCCCGAGGCCGACATCTTCTGGGGCGGCGAGAGCGCGCTCTACGACAAGCTCGCCGAGCAGAAGCTGCTGGTGAAGCACGAGCTTCCGGCCGCGGTCATGGACGCGATCCCGGCCACCATCGGCAAGCCCAAGCCGATCTATCTGAAGGACCCGAAGGGGTTCTGGACCGGAACGGTGCTCGAGCCTTACGGGCTGGTCTACCATCCGAAGCTGCTGCAGCGCCTCGGCGTTCCGGTGCCGACCGATTGGGACGATCTGCTGCACCCCAAGCTCAAAGGCAACGTCGCCCAGTGCGCACCCAGCCGCTCGAGCAGCAGCCACGCGACCTATGAGGTGATTTTGCAGCGCGACGGCGACGAGAAAGGCTGGG
>JBOIEI010000106.1:0-5773 GCA_050741055.1 Burkholderiales bacterium
ACTCACGCGGATGGGCTCGGAGCCCGGCACGCTGAGCGCCGAGGAGTTCGGGGATTTCATTAAAGCCGAATCGACGAAGTGGGCACGGGTGATCGATGCAGCGGGGTTCCGTAATGTCAAACGATAGCGCAGGGATACTCAGCGTCCTGGCGAGGCTCGGCGCATGCATGACGCTCGGCATCGCGGCCGCGACGGGGGCAAGCTCGAGCGCCGCGGATTATCCGTCGCGGCCGATCAGACTGGTCGTGCCGGTATCCGCCGGAGGCGGCACCGATATCGTCGCGCGGTACATCGGCCAGCAGCTCACGGAAGGTTGGGGCCAGCATGTGGTGGTCGACAACCGAGCGGGCGCAGGCGGCAGCATCGGCGCTTCGATCGTGGCCGAGTCCGCGCCGGACGGACACACGATTCTCCTCGGCAGCGTCGGACATATCACGTTCACGCCGGCGCTTTTTCGCAAGCTGCCGTACGACCCGCAGGGATTCACGCCGATAACGCTGGCAGCGCAGCAGCCCTTTGTGCTCGCCGCGCACTCTTCTTTCCCGCCGAAATCGGTGGGTGAGCTGATCGAGCTCGCCAAGAGCCGGCCCGGCAAGGGGAACTACGGCTCCGGCGGAAACGGCGGCGCATCGCATCTCGGAATCGAGCTGCTTCAGATGCTGGCGGGCATCTCCATGGTGCACGTACCCTACAAGGGCACGGGGCCGGGCATGACCGCGCTCGTCAGCGGCGAAATACCGATGCTCCTCGTGGGCGTGGCCACCGTGCTGCCGCACCTGAAGCGCGGCAGCATCCGTGCGCTTGCGGTGAGCGGCAGCACGCGATCGCAGGCACTGCCGAACGTGCCGACGATTGCGGAGGCCGGCGTGCCCGACTACGCGTTCGACGTGTGGTACGGAATGCTGTTTCCGCCGAAAACGCCCGCGGCCATCGTGAACAAGGCAAACGCTGCAATCGTCGCGATGCTGAAATCGGCCGCGACGGCCAAACGCTTCGCTTCGCTCGGACTCGAACCGCGGCACAGCACGCCGCAGGAATTCGCGGCACTGATCGCACGCGAGATTCCGAAATGGCGCAAGGTCGTCGCCGCGGCGAAAATCAAGACGAACTGAAGACGCTGCCGCGGCGCTGCCGAATAGCGACAGCGCCTACGGTCGGGGCCGATGCGGCGTCTCCGGATCAGAGCGCTGCTTCGCCTTATTTGCGCGCTCGGCCCCGCCTCGGCAACGGCCGGGCTGGTGCCTGCACCTGCAGCGTTCTACAGTCCTCCCGCCATCGAGCCGCCAGTCATTCGACCCATCCGCCCCAGAAAAGCGATGGAGGCGATCGGTCGAGCCACTTGCACGGATAGTGAGCTGCCCGGCTCCATATCGCAGCAACCAACGCTCCGTGGATGCCACAACTCATGTTTCCGTGAAGAAGAAATGCAAGCCCGCCGAACATCTTCTTTTCGGATAGGCCTTTGCGTTTCCCAACTATCCGGTGCACGCGTTCCGTGAGATGCTCATCGAATGCCATGTCTATCCCTCCGTTCCTTCGAGAACGGCCTCAATGCTCGGCGCCGGCCGACAAGGTCGCGATGATTGGACAGGTCCTCGGCCGCTTTCCGCCCTTGCATTCGGTGATCAGCCCCTTGAGCAGCCGGCGCATACGGGCGAGATCGGCGATACGCTCTGCGATGAGGGCCAGCTTTTGCTCGGCAAGCAGGCGCGTCGCCCGGCAGTTCTGCCCGTCCTCCAGCAGGAGGATTCCTTCGACCTCCGCCAGCGTGAAGCCGAGTTGTTGAGCGCGCTTGATGAAGCGCACCCGCTTCACTGCTACAGCGGGATAGCGCCGGTGGCCGCCAAGGGGTTTCGATGGCTCCGCCAAGAGGGCCCGCCGCTGGTAGTAGCGGATCGTCTCGACGTTGACCCCGGCTGCCTCTGCCAGCCGCCCTATCGTGAGTTGCTCGGTCATTCCGTCACCTCTTGACTCCGTACCATGGTACGGGATCTATGCTACCCCTTGCGTAATCGCTTTGGCGCTAGAGAAATGGCCGCATTGACCGCAGGGCGCTCGCTGGCGGCGGCGATACTGGTCGCCATCGGGGCGTCGGTGTGCTGCGTCGGGCCGCTGGTGCTGTTGGCACTCGGCATCGGTGGGGCATGGATCGGAAACCTGACGGCGCTCGAGCCTTATCGGCCGGTGTTCATCGCGGCCACCGTGCTGTTCTTCGGGCTGGCGTTCCGCAAGCTCTACCTGCAGCCACAGGCCTGTGCCGCCGGCGCCGAATGCGCCGACCCGCTCACGCTCCGACGCCAGCGCATCGTGTTCTGGGTGGTGAGCGTCCTCATGCTCGCTCTGCTGGCCGTGCCATGGATCGCTCCGCTGTTCTATTGAGAGGAAAATCAATTATGCGTTGGTCCGCTGCTTTCATTGCCCTCGCGGTGCTGGCGATCGCGCCCGCTTTCGCGGGAGCGCCGCAAACCGTGGTACTGGACGTGCAGAACATGACCTGCGCGCTTTGTCCGATCACGGTCAAGAAGTCGTTGCAGCAGGTTCCCGGCGTTGCCGACGCCAGGATAGATCTTGACCAGAAGACCGCGACCGTGAAGTTCGATCCGGACCGCACGTCTGCCGCCGTCCTGGTCAAAGCGACGACCAACGCCGGATATCCCTCCACGGTCCACAAGTGAGTCCACGATGGGCGCTATAGCTCTCGAATCCGTCCTGACCTGCCCGAAGTGCGGATTAAGCAAGCGGGAAACGATGCCTGCCGATGCCTGCCAGTTCTATTACGACTGCGACAACTGCGCAGCGCTCCTGCACCCGAACGCGGGCGATTGCTGCGTGTTCTGCAGCTATGGCTCGGTCCCTTGCCCGCCGATTCAACAGCAGCGCGGTTGCTGTTAGTCCGTCTAACTGCGATTACCACCCGGCCTCACGTCGCAGCTGATGGGACACGGCGCCGTAGGTGCACACGACGTAGGGAACGCAATAGGTCAAAACGACCTTGACCCAATTGATGGAAGCCATCCCGATAACGGCATCGCCCTGATTGATCAGATTGAGCACTGTTCCGACAATTACTGCGACATAGAGGGAGCGGCGCGGGACGCCGTCGGATACCGCGCACAGACAGGCGCGCTTCCATGCTGATGGTGTCGTCATGTGCATAGACTCCGGCATTCCTGTTCACGAGGCTCCGACCAGCGCCGGCAATTGCGCCAGTGAGTTGACCTCACGGTCAGGCGCCCCGGGCAATCGCTCGGCGCGCTGGCCGTAGCGGTTGCACCATACGACCTGCATGCCGAATGCCGAGGCGGCATAGGCGTCCCAGGCATTCGACGACTGGAAAGCAATCGCGCGCGCCGACACCCCAAGCCGATCGACGGCAAGCTGATAGACCTTGGGGTGCGGCTTGTACACGCCGACCGCCTCGACGGATAGAACTGCGTCGAGCAATCCTTCGAGCTCGGCGCCCTTGACGGCTGCTTCGAGCATCTTCGGCGAGCCGTTCGAGAGGATGGCGGTTTGCAAGCCGGCCGTCTTCAGCCGCCTGAGAAGATCCGGTACTTCGGGAAAGGCATCCAGCGTCAGGTACAACTGCATCAACCGCTCGCGCAGGCCCGCCTGCTCGATCGCCAATGTCTCCAATGCGAAATCGAGCGCATCGCCGGTGACTTGCCAGAAATCGGCGTGTCGTCCCTGCGCGGCACGCAGCCACGTGTATTGCAGTTGCTTAGCTCGCCAGAGTGCGGTGAGCTTGTCCGCGGTGTCTCCGAGCACGTCCCGGCAGCGCCTGGCCGCGACAGCAAAATCGAACAGCGTTCCGTAAGCGTCGAAGACACACGCTTTGACGCCGTCAAGAGGAGCCTTGTCCATCGTCGTCACCTCGCACGTTAGTTCGCGCCCGCACGCCTGCGGTCGTTAACCGTCCAGTCGTAGTCGAGAAATCGTACCTTGAACTCGGACGGTATCGGCTAAGTCCGGTAGCGGTTCACATAGGCGATCAAGTCCGGCGCGTGGGCCAGAAAATCCTTGGTGTAGAAATCGAAGATCGCCGACAGCCAGAGCTCGCACTTGACCGGATCGATGCTGACATTGCGCTTCGTAGTCGGCTGCCGTGCCGCGCAGCGCGATCATCCCCATCACGGAGCCGCCGCCACCGACCACTCGACCCTGCGGCAGCGCGGTCTCGGGCGAATTGCCGATGTTGCGCCAGTGGGCCTTCAATCCGGGCCAGAAATACGCCTTGTTGAAGTACGACGCGGGATAGAGATCGGCGATATCCGGAGGTTCGGATCCGGGCGGAATATCCCGGCCTGCCTCCAGCAGCAGCACCGATACCCCCGGGCGCTCGGTCAAGCGGCTGGCGAGCACGCAGCCCGCAGCGCCTGCGCCGACGACGATGTAGTCGAAGCGAGCGCCAGTCACAGGGCCAGCATGCGCAGATCGCCGATCGACGTGCGCATGGCACCGGCTGCCATCGCCAAATCGGCCGGCATCAGGAAACCGCAGCCGCGCCGTTCGCCACCGGCATGACGAGATGTTCGGGACCGAGTTGGTCGACGCTCTCGCAGCCGATCAGGCCCAGCACGCGATCGATCTCGTCGCGATAGATCTGCAGCGCCCGCCGCGCTCCCGCCTCGCCGGCGCTCGCCGTTCCGTGCAGCGGCGCACGTCCGACCATGACCGCGTCGGCGCCCAGCGCCAGGGCCTTGACGACGTCGGCTCCGCGCCGGAACCCGCTGTCCACGATGACCGTGATGCGCTTCCCCACGGCCTCGACCACCTGGGGCAACGAGGAGATGGTCGCCGGAGAGCTGTCGAGCACGCGTCCGCCGTGATTGGACAGGACAACGGCATCAGCGCCGCTATCGGCGGCCAGGACCGCATCGCGAGCGTGCTGGATGCCTTTCACGATCAGCTTGCCCGGCCACAGCTTGCGCAACTCGCGAACGTCGTTCCAGGTCACAGTGGCGTTCAGTGCCGTCGATCTGCCCATCGGCAGCGCCGTGATGCGCGTCTGCGTATTGGCGGGAAAATTCTCGTAGCGCGGCATGCCGGTGGTCAGCAGGTAGCGCAGCAGTACGCCGCAAAGCCAGCGCGGATGACCGAGGACGTCCAGCACGTTGCGCCGGGTCATGCGAAAGGGAACGGTGAAGCCGTTGCGCAGGTTGTATTCCCGTCCGGGCGCGACGGGCGTGTCCACCGTGAAGACGAGCGCTTCGAAGCCTGCGTCGCGGGCGCGCGCGATCAGCTGATGGGAAAGCGAGCGCTCGGGCCACATGTAGAACTGGAACCAGAGCGTCCCGCCGGCCTCGGCGGCCACGCGTTCCAGCTTCGTCATGGACCCCGCCGCCATCGTAAAGGGTATGCCGTAGGCGGCCGCCGCGCGTGCGAGCGCCAGCTCCCCTTCGTGCCATGCCAGGCCCGCCGAACCGGTTGGCGCAACGATGATCGGCATCTCGTGCCGCTTGCCGAACAGCGTGATCGCCTGGCTGCGCTGTGAGACGTCCACCAGCACACGCGGCACGAGCTTGATCGCCTCCAGCGCGCGCCGGTTGTCGCGCATGGCGATGTCGTCGTCGTTGCCCCTGTCCATGAACTCGAACAGTCCGTGTGGAAGCCGTCGTCGCGCGGCTTCCCTGAGATCCGCCGTGTCGTAGAGGCCGAGGGTGTCGTCCTTCATGCCGCCAGCTAACCGGAAATTCCGAGAAGGCCGCGCGCCTCATCCACCGTCGCCATCGCCCGCGCGAAATGGCCGGCGATCCCGGCGATGCGCGCGACG
>JBOIEI010000107.1:0-2754 GCA_050741055.1 Burkholderiales bacterium
GAATTCCCGGCCTCACCCCGGAGGGAGAGGGAAGACAAGCTTCCTTCTCCCCCTGGGAGAGGGCTGGGGATGAGGGAAATCACATCGTTGAACAACAGAATCGGAAACCGCCTTTGAGCACATTACATACCATCGCCGTTTTCGGCGGCACCGGCAAGGAAGGCAAGGGTCTCGCGCTGCGCTGGGCGGCGAAGGGTCACGAGATCGTGATCGGTTCGCGCTCGGCCGAGCGCGCGCAGGCGGCTGCGGACGATATCGCCGCGGCGCTGGGCGGGAATGCGCGCGTGCGCGGCGCGGACAATCTCGCCGCCGCGCAGACATGCACGCTGGCTGTTCTGTCGGTGCCGTACACGGCGCAAGTCGAGACGGCCGAGCAGGTTGTATCGGCGCTGGCGGGCAAGATCCTGATCGACGTGACGGCGCCGCTGGTGCCGCCGCGTGTGGATCGGGTGGCACTGCCCAACGGCGAGTCGGCCGTGGTCGCCTTGCAACGCCGGCTTGGCGCCGAGGTGCGCATCGTGTCTGCATTCCAGAATGTCTCGGCGGCGCACCTGAGCGATCTCGAACACGATATCGATTGCGACGTGCTGGTGTGCGGCGACGACGCGCAGGCGCGCGAGACGGCGATCGCGCTCGCCAACGATGCCGGCATGCGTGCATGGCACGCCGGCGTGCTGGCCAATTCGGTCGCCGCCGAGGCGCTCACGTCGGTGCTGATCGCGATCAACAAGCGCTACAAGATCGCGGGCTCCGGCATTCGCATCACCGGCTTGCCTTCGGCCTGATCCAACCGCATTGGCGCACGTGCGAGAGCTGACTCTCATCGCGCTGACCGGTATCCCCGAGGTGGAAGCGGGTGCTTCGCTTGCCGATATCATCCTGCAAGCGCTCGACCGCAGCGGAGCAAGCCTCGCCGCGGCGGATGTGCTCGTGGTCGCGCAGAAGATCGTCTCCAAGGCCGAGGGCAGGCGCGTGCCGTTGGCAGACGTACAGCCTTCCGAACGTGCGCGCACGTTGGCCGTGCAGGCGCAGAAGGATCCGCGCCTCATGGAGCTGGTTTTGCGCGAGGCGCGCGAAGTGCTGCGTGTGAAGCCCGGCGTCGTGATCGTCGAGCATCGGCTGGGCTTCGTCATGGCCAACGCCGGGATCGATCAATCCAATCTCGCTGCCGGCGAGGCCGAAAGCGCGCTGCTGCTGCCGGAGAATCCGGATGCATCCGCGGCGAAATTGCGCGCGGCGCTCGCGGCCGCAAGCGGTGTCGATGTCGGCGTCGTCATCAACGACAGCTTCGGCCGCGCGTGGCGCAACGGCGTCACCGGCGTTGCGATCGGCGTGGCCGGCGTGCCGGCAGTCGTCGACCTGCGCGGCCGGACCGATCGCGCCGGGCGCGAGCTGAGAGTCACCGAGATCGCGGCGGCCGACGAGCTGGCGGCGGCTGCGTCGCTCGTGATGGGGCAGGCGGGCGAAGGCTTGCCGGTCGTGCTAGCGCGCGGCTTTCCCTATGCGCTGCGCGAAAGCAGCGCCGCCGAGCTCGTCCGACCCAGGGCGCAGGACCTTTTCCGGTGATCCTCGCGCTGGCCGGCGGCGTGGGTGGCGCGCGTCTTGCCGTCGGGCTTGCCCGGGTGCTGCCGCCGAGCCAGCTCGCGCTCGTCGTCAACACGGGCGACGATTTCGAGCACATGGGCCTCACGATCTGCCCGGACCTCGACACCGTGCTCTATACGCTCGCCGGCGTGCACAATGCCGCGACCGGTTGGGGCCGCCGCGACGAGACCTGGTCCGCGTTGGACACTTTGGCCGAGCTCGGGGGCGAGACCTGGTTTCGACTCGGCGATCGGGATCTCGCGCTGCACGTCCTGCGAACGCATGCGCTGCGTGCCGGGGTGCTGCTCGCGCAGGTCACGCAGATGTTCGCGCGCCGACTCGGCGTACGTCATGCGATCCTGCCGATGAGCGATACACCCGTTCGCACCCGCGTGCGCAGCAACCGGGGCGAGCTCGCGTTCCAGGATTATTTCGTTCGGCAGCGCTGCCGCCCGCGCGTGCAAGGATTCCGCTTCGAGGGCGTCGCACGGGCCCGCGTTCCGGAGCGGCTCGCGACGCTGTTGGCCTCGCCCCGGTTGCAGGCGGTCGTCATCGCACCGTCCAATCCCTACGTGAGCATTGCGCCGATCCTGCGGGTGCCCGCGATTCGGCGCTGGTTTGCTTCCCGGCGCGTGCCGGTCGTCGCGGTGTCGCCCATCGTGGGCGGCGCGGCGCTCAAGGGCCCGGCCGCGAAGATGATGCGCGAGTTGCGCGTCGAGGCGAGCGCGCTGGGCGTCGTGCGCCACTATCGCGGCACGGTCGACGCTTGGGTGATCGATCGCACCGATGCAGCCTGTGCGCCGGACATCGAAGCGATGGGCCATGCCGTGTGCGTCACCGATACGATCATGAGCGACGCGCGCAAGAGCGAGCGCCTGGCCGGCGAAGTGATCCGGTTCGCGCGCTCGCTGGCCAGAGGGCGAGCGTCCGATTGATGGATTGCGTCCATGGCCATCCGCGGTGCCTGCATGCCGATGCGCGTCCTGCAAGGAAAGGGCGAGAAGCCGCGCTGCATGCGTACATCTAGAACAAGCTCCAGTGGCCGCCACGCTCTATGGGTCATCCTGCCGGTGCGGGGCGAAGCGGCGGGCAAGTCGCGCCTTGCCGCCGTGCTCGACCCGATCGAGCGCATGCGGCTCAACCGCAAGTTGTTGCGCCGAACGCTGGGCG
>JBOIEI010000108.1:0-8821 GCA_050741055.1 Burkholderiales bacterium
GGCGTAGCGCGGTGCACCGCGCAGCTGCTGGAGCGCGAGACGGCTTGCAGGCCGTTGCGGCAGCGGCACATGGCTCAACGCCAAGCGGGCATAGGCCGGCATGAACATGAGCGCTGCGAGCAGCAGGCAGGCGAGCGAGGCATAGCCGAATAGCGGCAGGCCGTCGACGGCCGGCAAGGTGCCGAGCACTCCCGCCAGCGCGGCCAGAGCCGCGGCCGGAAGCCAGTGCGGTCGGTGCACGTGAATGCGCTGCTCGGCCCCGCTGCGAAGCGCCGGTGCAGGAGCGGCCGCCGCGGCCTCCAGGGCCGGCACCAGGCCGCCCAACACGCTCGCCACAATGCCGCAGAGTGCGATCGCGGCGAGGCCGATCGGATCGAGGTGCAAGCGCGCAACCACGCCGGCAAAAAAACCGGCGCCGAGGTCGCCGCCCAGGTGCGCGATCGCGAGGTCGGCGGTAACGATGCCCAGCAGCAGGCCGAATATCGTTCCAATGACTCCCAGCACTCCGGCCTCGAAAGCGAGCAACGCGCCCAGCGCGCGCGCAGGCAGGCCAAGCGCGCGCAGCAACGCGAAGTGTGTGCGCCGGCGCAGCACCGACAAGGCCTGGGTGGAGTAGACCAGCACCGTGCCGGTAAAGAGCGAAACCAGCGCCAGCATGTTCAGGTTGACCCGGTAGGCGCGCGACAGGGCAAGGCCCTGCTCGGCCGCGACCTCGGATTTGGCAGCGACGACCCCGGGCGGCAGCTTGGCATTGATCGCCGCCAGCGTGCGATCCAGCTCGGTGCCCGGACGCAAGCGGACGTCCAGCCGGGTCAGCACGCCGAGCCGATCGAACGCCCACTGCGCCGAGGCGATATCCATCAGGGCGAGCGGCTGACGCGTGGCATCGTTCAACGGCAAGACCGCGATCACGCGCAGCTCGACGCTGCTCAGACCCGACTGTGCTCGCAGGACGTCGCCCGCTGCGGCGCCGAGCGCCTGCGCCGCGGCAAGACTCAACATGACAGTGTTCGGGGCGAGCAAATCGATCAGGTGCGCCTGCGCTTCTCCCAGTAGTCCGGGCTGCAGCTCCAGCGCGCGCAACGGATCGATCCCCTGAATGTGCAGGACGCCTGCAGGCTGCACGAGCTTGGCGTCGATCTCGACGACCGGGCTCACCACCGCGACTTCGGGGCGGCGCGCGAGACGCGGATAGAGCATCTCGTCGAAGCCGGAGCGCGGCCCGCGCACGTTGAGATCCGCGGCTCCGGTGAGGCTGCGCACCGCGGCGGTAAATTCCGCAGCTGCCGAGTGGTTGATGAGATGCACCGCGCAGGCGAGCGCGACACCGAGCGCGATGGCCAGCACCGTGAGCGCAAGCCGGCCGCGATTTCCCGACCATGCACCCCAGATGATGTGGCGCGCGAGCGCAGCGAAGGCGGCAAGCGGCATCAGCGTGCGGCGAGCTCGAGTCCCGCGGTGCTCAGGTTGTAGATCCGATCGGCGGTGCGCGCGGCAGTCGCGGAATGCGTAACCAGGATGCATGCGGCTGCGGCTGTGTCCGTCTGGCTGCGAAGCAGAGCCAGCACGTCGGCTGCGTGCTCGACATCGAGATTCCCGGTCGGCTCGTCGGCGAGCACCAGGCGCGGGCGATGGATCAGCGCGCGCGCGATGGCAACCCGCTGCATCTCGCCGCCCGAGAGCTCGTGCGGCCGGGACTGCGCGCGCTGCGCCAATCCCATCCGGGCGAGCATGGCCTCGACGCGTTCGGCGCGTTCGGAAGCCGCGATGCCGGCCAGTACCAGAGGCAGAGCGGCGTTGTCGGCGACGCTAAGGTAGGGCAGAAGGTGAAAGGCCTGGAAGACGAAACCGAGATGGCGGCGGCGAAACGCGGCCCGATCGTCTTCGGACAACTGGCCGATGTCGGTGGCCTCGAATCGAATCGAGCCCGCATCAGCTCGGTCGAGCCCGGCGATGAGGTTGAGGAGCGTGGATTTGCCGCTTCCGGACTCGCCCATGATGGCGATGAATTCGCCGCCGGCCAGGTCGAGATCGAGGCCGTCGAACAGCACCTGCGGCGCGCTGCCGGCGAACGATTTGCGCAAGCCCCGGATCGTGAGCACAGGGCGCGCGCGGGCGCTATTTGGAGCGCGAACCGCCTAGCAGGACTGCCGTCTCACGGCTGTGCCGCCGCCTGCGCGCCGGTTGCGCCTCGACGGCCGGTTTGCTGGCGGCAGTGGCGTCGTTGGCGGGCTCGTACGGCTTGCTGAAGTCGAATCCATCGTCGGCCACCGCCTTGGCTGCCGGCGCGGGGCGGTGGCCGCGCGCAGCCGATACGCGATTTTCGCCGCGCTGATCACGGCCATGGCGCTCGCGTGCATGCGCGCGAGGTTCGCTCCGTACGCCCGGTGCGGATGCAGAGCCGCCGAATGCGAGCGCCTCGCGTGGGATGTCGCGCTTGAGTAGCCGCTCGATATCCGCGAGCAGCTTGTACTCTTCCGGCTCCACCAGGGAAATCGCTTCGCCGCTGCTGCCGGCGCGGCCGGTGCGACCGATGCGATGCAGGTAGTCCTCCGGGGAGTAGGGCAGCTCGTAGTTGACGACGATCGGCAGCTCTTCGATGTCGATGCCGCGCGAGGCGACATCGGTGGCGACCAGCACGCGCACTGCGCCGGTCTTGAAATCGGCCAGCGCTTTCTCGCGCTCCGCCTGGGTGCGGTTGCTGTGAATGGCAGTGGCATCGATGCCGTCGCGCTCCAGTCCTCGCGCCAGCCGGTTCGCGCCCAGGCGCGTGCGGGTGAAGACGAGCACTTGGCGCAGTTCGCGCGACTTCACCAGGTGCGCGAGCGCGCGCCGCTTGTCTTCGCCGCCCACCGCGTAGGCCTGGTGGGTCACGCTTTCCGCCGCCGTATTGCGCGGTGCAACCGCGATCAGAATCGGCCGATTGAGTAACTCGTCCGCCAGCTTGCGAATATCGTCGGAGAATGTGGCCGAGAACAGCAGGTTCTGGCGCTGCGCCGGGATGGTGGCGAGAATGCGCTTGATGTCGGGCAGGAAGCCCATATCGAGCATCCGGTCCGCTTCGTCCAGCACCAGAATCTCGACGCGGCTCAGGTTCGCGGTGCGGCTGCGGACGTGGTCGAGCAGCCGTCCCGGCGTGGCGACCACGATCTCGACCCCGCCATGCAAGGCGCGTATCTGGGGATTCATGTCCACACCGCCGTAGACGACGGTGGTTCGCAGCGGCACATGCTTGCCGTAGCCCTGGAAGCTCTCGAAAACCTGCACCGCAAGCTCGCGCGTCGGCGTAAGCACGAGTGCCCGCACCGGGTGCCGCGCCGGCGAAGGGCTGGTGCTTGCGTGTGGCGCCAGTAATTGCAGGATGGGAAGCGCGAAACTGGCTGTCTTGCCGGTCCCGGTCTGGGCGCTGCCCATGATGTCGCGGCGGGCCAGCACGGCGGGAATCGCCTGGCGCTGGATGGGGGTGGGCTCGGTGTAACCTTGCTCGGCAACGGCGCGCAGGAGCTCAGGGATGAGCTCGAGGGCGTCGAAGGTGGCGGCAGTGCTTTGGGGGGCGGTGGCGGTATTCGCGGTCATACTCCAGGCGACCGCAATTGCCGATGGCGCGAAGAAGAGCGGATGGATCGCAGTCGCACGTGTGTGGGATCGGACTCGGAAAAGTACATGAAAGAAGGCGATTATAGACGCTGCTGCGGGTGCGGACCAAGGGCTTGACGCTCCTGCGCGGGCAGCGCTTGTCGATCCACCGCCTTTCACCCCTGGTGATCGCGCGCCTGCTTGCCATGGCGGGGCTGCCGTGAAGCGCAAGAAGAGCCTACAAGCTATTGATTTCCGGTCACGTCTGCAGCGACAATGGCATCCGTGGCGAAGCCGGTAGACGCTGCAGCGTGCCGGGGTTCGCCGAGCAATCGACGCGCAAGCTGCGAAGGGCGTGATGATCCAGTCGAGTGTTCCTGTTCGCGGGACGCAGAATCCGGTCAACTTTCCGTTGATTCTGACGCTCGACATGCACGGCGTTCCGCACCGCTGGATCACCTGGCAGCACGCCTGTTACTACTACGCCAAGGAACGAATCGCCTGGTCTCTCGGCGCCACCGCGTTCACGATCTACGGCGGCTTCTCGCGCATTTCGGGCGAGCGCTCGCATATCTCGGCTTCGAGCATCATCGCCATCAAGGGCAAGGCGATGGCGATTCGTTCGTTCAACCACGTCCCGCCGCTGAGCAATCGGGAACTGTTCCATCGCGACAGGCATTTATGCGCCTATTGCGGCGGCATATTCAGCTCCACGCGGCTTACGCGCGACCACATCACGCCCTTTTCGCGCGGCGGGCGCGATACCTGGATGAACGTCGTGACCGCATGCCGCTCTTGCAACGAGCGCAAGAGCGATCGGACGCCCGAGCAGGCCGGGATGGAGCTGCTGTACGCACCGTACGTACCCAACCGCGCGGAATATCTGATACTGACCAACCGGCGCATCCTGGTCGATCAGATGGAGTTCCTCTCGCAACACGTGCCGGCGCAGAGCCGCCTGCGCGCGACGGCGTAGGCCGGTCTCCCGCAGAGGCTCTCGGCGGTGCCAGCGCCCGTGCCGGCGCCGCTACCTACACCCGGAACTTCGCGCCCGCCCCCGGAGGGGCCTGCAGGCGGGAAGATGCGCTCTGCTATGATGAATATTCGATTCCCGGCGGATTGACTTGTCTTCCATCGATCTTTATTGGCCGGCACGGCATCCGCTTGCCGTCGCCTGATCCGAGAGCCAGGAGCATGCTCGGTGACCCAGGCGTTATCCATTCATCACGCCGATCCGCAAGCCCGCTTGATCCGCCGCGCCGCGGACTGCGTGCGCTCGGGCGGCGTGATCGCATATCCGACCGATACCACGTACGCGCTGGGCTGCCGCATCGGCGACAAGGATGCGTCGGATCGGATGCGCGCCATTCGGACGCTCGCCCCGGAGCACCACCTGACGCTCGTCTGTTCCGGCATCGGGCAGGCGGCCCTGTACGCCCGAATGGACGATGTGCGTTTCCGCACGATCAAGCGGGCCGGTTCGGGCGAATACGTGTTCATATTGCCCGCAACCCGGGAGGTTCCGAGGCGCCTACAACATCCGCAAAAAAAAGCGATCGGCGTGCGCCTGACCGTTCACCCGGTCGCGGCGGCGCTGATCGCCGAGCTTGCGGAGCCATTGCTCAGCACGACCCTGCAGCTTCCCGGCGACGACTATCCCATGAACGATGCGGACGAGATCCGCGCCCGCATGGCCGGACGTATCGACTTGATACTCGATGCGGGGCCGTGCGGCATGGAGCCGAGCACCGTGGTCGACCTCACCGGCGTCGCGCCGGTTGTCATCCGCAAGGGAAAGGGGCCGATCGACCGGCTCGGATTGCCCGCGACCGACTAGGAAGGGGGCGCGTATGGGGAATTTCTGTCATTGACGAGGTTTGATTCGCATGATGTTCGCTGACCGAGTGCTCTCCGGCATGCGCCCGACCGGAAGCCTGCACCTCGGGCATTATCACGGGGTGCTGAAGAACTGGGTCAGGCTGCAGCACGAATACCAATGCCTGTTCTTCGTTGCCGATTGGCACGCGCTGACGACGCACTACGATGCGCCGAGCAGCATCGAGCACAACACCCGGGAAATGCTGATCGACTGGATCGCCGCCGGGGTCGATCCTTCACAGGCGGTGCTGTTCGTGCAGTCGCAGGTGCGGGAGCATGCCGAGTTGCACCTGCTCCTGTCGATGATCACGCCGCTGGGCTGGCTCGAGCGTGTACCGACGTACAAGGAGCAGCAGGAGAAGCTGTCGGAAAAGGATCTCTCGACGTATGGCTTTCTGGGCTATCCACTGCTGCAGAGCGCCGACATCCTGATCTATCGGGCCAATATGGTCCCGGTGGGCGAGGATCAAGTCCCGCACGTAGAGTTCACGCGCGAGATTGCGCGGCGCTTCAACCATTTGTTCGGCAAGCCGCCCGGTTTCGAAGACAAGGCGGAGGAAGCGGTCAAGAAGCTCGGCAGCCGCCGCGCCCGCGTGTACCGGGATTTGCGCACCCGCTATCTCGAGCAGGGCGATACCGAGGCGCTTTCGTCGGCACGCGCCTTGCTGGATGAAGCGCAGAATGTCAGCCTGGGAGACCGGGAACGCCTGTTTGGCTACCTCGAAGGCGGAGGACGCATCATTCTCACGGAGCCCGAGGCGCTGCTCACGGAAGCAGCGCGCATGCCGGGAATCGACGGCCAGAAAATGTCGAAATCCTATGACAATACGATCGGGCTGCGCGAAGCACCGGATTCGGTGGTGAAGAAGATACGCACCATGCCGACCGATCCCGCGCGCGTGCGCCGCACCGACCCGGGTGAACCGGAGAAATGCCCCGTCTGGCAGTTGCACCTGGTGTATTCGGACGAGCCGCGCAAGCAATGGGTGCTGCAAGGCTGCCGCAGCGCGGGCATCGGTTGCCTGCAATGCAAGCAGCCGGTGATCGACGCCATTCTGGAAGAGCAGAAGCCGATGCGCGAGCGCGCCGAGCCCTACGTGAAGGATCCGCTGCTGCTCAACAGCATCGTCGCCGATGGCTGCGAGCGGGCCAGGAAACTCGCGCAGGAGACGATGCGGGACGTTCGAAGTGTGATGGGGTTAACGTCGGATTGATCCAAGAGGATTGCAAAACCTCCTTGAGATGACGGCCTGCCAAGCGTTAATGTCCGAAGAGCAAGAAACCCGTCCGTAGCTGAGGTGTCGTCGCGTCCGGTTGATTTACGACGGACGAACGACTCGCGTGCATCTATCGACGGACGCGTCGGGAAGTGAACGGAGCGTGCGAACTTGGCACTATTCGGCAAACTGAATCGATCGGACGACGAAAAGGGGCCGAGCAGCTTGCTGCCCGATGCCTCTGTCCCGGCCGACCGAACCGGGGCTGATCCAGATATTTGCCAGGTCAGTCCGAGCAGCCTCCTCGGCGACGAGCCGCCGCGGCATACGTATTCCAAGGAGGAGCGTGTCGGCGCGCTCGTCAGCCCCGAGACCCTGTTGCCGCCTCCGCCTGCTTCGCCGTCTCCGGGGTGGAAAAAGTATGCATGGGGCGCGGGTTTCGTCGTACTCGCATTGATCCTTTGGGTAGCGTTTCTCGCGTTGAAGCCGCAAAAGTCCATCCCCGAAGTCATGCAAGAGGCCAAGGCCTACCAGGCGCGCGGCGACAACGTGGCGGCATCGATCCTGTTCAAGAACATCGTCGATCGGGAGCCCGAAAACTCCGAAGCGCACTTGCTGCTGGGCAAGGCGTACGTTGCCACGGGTGCGCTGTTGGATGCGGAGAATGCCTTGACGCGCGCCCGTGATCTCGGGGTGCCAGCGGCCGAGACGGTGCCGCTCGCCATGCAGATTCTGATCGACCTCGACCGGCACGAGGAGGCCTTGAAAGCGCTTGGAGATTCGAAACTGCTGCTCGCAAAGGTGCCGAGCGAGACGATCGCGTTGCTGCTTGGACGGGCGCATCTCGGCGTCGGCAATACCGTCGACGCACGGACACAGTTCAATATCGCGCGCAGCAAATCGCCGGGGCCAGCGATGGCCGGTCTTGCCCGCGTGATGCTGCAAGAAGGCGACACGGATGGCGCGAGCAAGCTGCTCGACGACGTAATCGCCAAGCATCCGAGCACCGTCGAGGCGTGGCTCGCCAAGGGGGATCTGCTTCGCGCTCAGGAAAAGCCGACCGAGGCCGTTGCCGCGTACCGAGCGGCCGAGTCGCTTGCGCCCAGTTCCCTGGACGCCATACTGAGCAGCGCGATCACCCTGATTGGTCAGGAAGAACTGGTGGAGGCGCGCAGGGAATTGCGCAAGGCACGCGCCATTTCTCCTGCCAGTCATTTGCTCAGTTACGCAAACGCCGTGTTGGCGCTGCGCGAGAAGCGCTACGACGAATGCCGCGAGTGGCTGCAGTCGGTGTTGAGCGTGGTGCCAAAGCATATGCCCACTGTCTACCTGGCCGGGATGCTCAATCTGGCGGTCGGCCACCTGGAGCAGGCGCAGGACGCCTTCAATGATTACCTCGTCAGGTTTCCCGGGAGCATTCAAGCGCGAAAAATGCTCGCGATCGTATTGCTGAAAAAGCAACGGCCTCGGGCGGCAGTCGACATCGTTGCGCCGTTGGCCGAGCTGGATATCAAGGACGCAGGTTTTCTATTGGTCGCGGGCGAGGCATACCTTCAGACTGGAAGCACTGAACGCGCACGCGCGCTGCTGACCAAGGCCGCGCGCCTCGATTCCTCGAATCCTGCAATCCTGACGACTCTCGGCACAGCGCAACTCGCCGCGGGCGCGCAAGACAGCGCAATCAGCGAGTATGAAAAGGCAGTTGCCCTGGAGCCTACGAATTCGTTTCCGTACCGCCGCCTGGCGATCACGTTGATGGCGAAAGGACGGATCGACGAAGCCCTGATCGTCGCCGCGAAGCTGGAGAAGCGCATACCCGCAGGCCCCGAGCATCATTGGCTTCGCGGCCTTGCGTATTCATTGCAGAAGGATTCGGTGAAGGCGCGGCAAAGCTACGATGCGGCGCTCAAGGCAGACCCGGCGTTTTTCCCGGCGGCTGCGGCGCTCGCGGAGCAGGCGCTCTCGAACGGCGATGCCGCTGGTGCACGCGCTCGCTTCGAAGCATTGCTCAAGGCGAATCCGGCCAATCTGGATGCCTCGTTTGCGCTGGCGAAGCTGGATGCAACGGACGGCAAGGTGGATCAGGCGCTTTCCCGCGTGCAGCGCATCGTGGACAGTCACCCCGATAACGTTACGGGGCAGCTCCTGCT
>JBOIEI010000109.1:0-3139 GCA_050741055.1 Burkholderiales bacterium
GTGTGGGAGCTTTACGCGCGGCTGATCGCCCGTATCGGGCCACGTCCGACGTTGATCGAGCGCGACGACAACGTGCCGGCCTTCGGGGCTCTGCTGGCCGAGCGCAACCGCGCGGAGCAGTTGCTGCGCGATCGATCGTGCGAGGCCGCATGATGCGCACCGAATCATCGAGCCTCGCCCGGTTTCAAGCCGCGTTCGCGCGCGCCTTGGCGGCACCCGAAGCGATCGCATCCCTTGATCCCGATCTGAAGGCACTCTGCGCGCAGCCGGCCTTCGCCGTGTACCGCAACACCTTCATGAAGGCGTGCATCGATGCATTGCAGGCCAATTATCCCGCCGTGACGCGCTTGGTCGGCGAGGAATGGTTTCGCGCCGCCGCCGCCTGCTTCGTGCGCCAGTCGCCGCCGTCCGATCCGGTCCTGCTGCTCTACGCAGAGCCGTTCGCGCAATTCCTCGCGCGCTTTGAGCCGGCCGCAGAATTACCTTATCTGCCCGACGTGGCGCGCCTGGACCGCTGCTGGAGCGAAGCGCACGCCGCCGCGGCGGCCGAACCCTTGGCGGCCGACGCGCTGGCGAACGTCGAGCCGCCGGCCTTGGCGCAGCTCCGGCTCGTGCCGCTGCCATCGGCGCGCTGGGCCTGGTTCGACGCTGCCCCGGTCTTCACGATCTGGTCGCGAAATCGAACCGACACGGCGACCGAGGGACCGATCGAGTGGCACGGAGAAGGGGCGCTGATCCTACGCCCTGACGAGGAGGTGCGCTCGGTTGCGCTCGGTGCGGGTGGCTGCGCGTTTCTGGATGCATGCTCCGCGGGCCGCACGCTGGCCGAGGCAGCGCACGCGGCGACGATGCACGAAGACGGGTGCGATCTCGCCGCACTGCTATCCAACCTGCTGTGCGCAGGCGCATTCGCAGCCCTTCCATCGACCGATCACTGAAGGAGTGCCATGAACGAGACGCTCGCATCTGCTCCGTCCACCTCGACGGGCTTCCGCTCCGCCTGGAACCGCTGCGCCGATCGCGTGGGCGCGCTGATCTCGCATGGACTGATCGCGCTCGGCGCACGCTGGGCGATCGGCGCAATCTTCTTCTATTCCGGCCGCACCAAGGTCGATGGCGTGCTCACGGTCAACGACAGCGCCTACACGCTGTTTCGCGAGGAATACAAAGTCCCGCTTCTGAATCCCGAATTCGCAGCGCATATGGCCACCTACGCCGAGCACTTGTTTCCGCTGCTGCTGGTCCTGGGCCTGTTCACGCGGCTGTCCGCATTGGCGCTGCTCGGCATGACTGCCATCATCCAGATCTTCGTCTATCCGGATGCCTGGCCGACGCATTTGTCCTGGGCGACGCTGATGCTGTATCTGGTTGCGCGAGGCGGCGGTGCGCTTTCGCTGGACCATGCACTGCGCATCGAATGAGCTGGCGGACCCACGCAGACGCATCGTGTCCGCGTGCGAAATCCGGACTGGCCGCACTCTCAATGGGGGTACAGTCGTGCGCGGGATCGCGTGGCCGGGCCGTGTTGCGGCCGCGTCGTAGCGGGCAAAATCACACTTCGAAAGGGAAGTGCATCATGGTGAGACTTTCGCTGGCACCGTCTGGGTTGGCGCATCTTCTGGCGATTGAAGTGTAGGGCTGGGCGGGCGCCGATTCCGCGGGACCTCCGGCGGCTCATCCGGAGGGTGGCCGCAGAGAATCCGTTGTGGGGCCAGGATCGAATCGCCAACGAGTTGTTGCTCAAGCTCGGGATTCGCGTTTCTCCACGGACTTTCCCAATACACGGACGAACGAGTCCGGCGCGAGGAATGTACAGGCGCTGATGAAGCGCGTATTGGTCAGCGTGCCGGATGATTTCAAACAGCACCGCGGGCAGTGGGGACAAGGCGTAAATTGGGGGAAATGCGGCTGAAGGTGATCATCACCGCGAACTGCTCCGGCATCGCGTAGAGCGGGTCCAGCGTCTGCGCAAACAGTTTCGAGGAAATCTCCGGATCTTCCAGCGCTTTCTTCAGCGCGGCGTTGAGCGTGTCCACGACCGGCCGCGGCGTGCCCGCCGGCACGAAGCAGCCGACCCAGCCCACGAATTCGTAGCCGCGAACGAATTCGGCGATCGCCGGCAGATCGGGAAATTGCTTCGAACGCGCGTTGGCGATATGCGTCGTGGACTGCACCATCACCGTGTAGCCGTCAGGCGGGCTCTTGGCGACCACTTCTGCGCCGATAGTGCCGGCCGCGCCGCCGCGGTTCTCGAGTACGAACTGCTGGCCAGTGATCGCCGCCATCTTGCTGAACACGATGCGCGCCGTCACGTCGTTGGAGCCGCCGGGCGGGAACACGATGAGCACGCGTACCGGCTTGACGGGATAGCTCTGCGCCATGCAGGGCAGGGAGAATGCGGCGATCAATCCGGCGATCGATAATTTGAAGCCTGACTTCATCTTTCTCCTCCTTGGTTTGTAATTGTCGCGCTGCGTGCGGGCTACTCGATAACCATCGCCGCCCGTCCCGCGATCTTGTTATTGCGCAGAAGTTCGTGTGCTTCTTCGACCTCCTCCAGGCGGAACGTCCTGCCCACGACGGCTTTGATCCGCTCGAGCTTCACCAGTTCTAGGGTGCGAAGGATTTCTTCGTTGTTTTCATCTCCAGGTTGTTGGTGGACCAGACGTCGGCGCCGGCCCGTTCGGCCAGCGCCTTTGCGTTGGCCTCATCGATGTCCGAAACCGCCAGGAAGTGCACGGCGGGGTGGCGCGCGGCGAGGCGCGCTCTCAGGCTGCCGATGCGGCCCGAGCCGATCACCGCCACGACCAGCTCTTTTCTCTTCACTCGTTCGCTCCGTGAATCTCAGAATCCGTACAGCGATGCACCCGGCGCGGCCAGTCCCTGGGCGGCCCGCAGCAGGCAGAGCTGGTTGGTGCCGTCGGAATGGAGGAAGCTCGTGGCATCGCGCAGGTATTTCTCGACCGGATGGTCGTGCATGATCGCCGCGCCGCCCAGGATCTCGGCTGCCAGCCTGCACGCCTCGAATGCCGTCTCCGAGGCGTTGACCTTGGCGAGGAGCCCCAGTGTGCGCGCCTCGGGCTGGCGGCGGTCGGCGTGCCATGCGGTGCGCCAGATCTGCGTGCGCGCTGCGTCTATC
>JBOIEI010000110.1:0-4021 GCA_050741055.1 Burkholderiales bacterium
AGCCGACATCGCGGGTTTGCGCGCGCACGGCTGGACCGATCCGCAGATCGTCGCCACCGTGCACGTCACCGCGTTCTTCGCCTACATGAACCGGGTGGCGGAAGCGGTCGGACTGAGCCAGGCGGGCGGGCGCTGAAGTCGCGCGTTTGACCATCTCCGTGCCCCGGCGCGATACTCTGAAGCATTCCCGCCGTAACCGAGCCGCAGCCCATGATCTCCGTTAAACGAATCGGCAGGCGCTTCGCCGCCGA
The DNA here is from genome assembly GCA_050741055.1 of Burkholderiales bacterium. Taxonomy (GTDB): domain Bacteria; phylum Pseudomonadota; class Gammaproteobacteria; order Burkholderiales; family WYBJ01; genus WYBJ01. The sequence continues at coordinate 252 of JBOIEI010000110.1, forward strand.
AATCTCCGGCGTCGACCTGTCCGCCCCGCTCGACGACGATACCTTCGCCCAGGTCGCGAAGGCGTTCTTCGACAACGAAGTGGTCGTCTTCCGCGATCAGCGCCTGACGCCGGCGCAGCAGATCGCGTTCACACGTCGTTTCGGCCCGCTCGAAGCGCACGTGCGCAAGGAAAGCCGCCTGGCCGATCACGACGAAATTTTCATCCTGTCGAACCAGGTCGATGCGAGCGGAAAAGCGATCGGCGCCCAGGATGCCGGCCGCTACTGGCACAGCGATCTGTCGTACAAACGCGAGCCGAGCCTGCTCTCGGCACTGTACGCCATCGAGGTTCCTGTGAAGGATGGCGTCGCGCTGGGCAACACCTATTTCGCGAGCACGACGGCCGCATACGATGGGCTTTCTCCCGACATGAAGGAGCGCGTCGGGCGCCTGCGCAACGTCCACAGCTATCGCGAATACAGGCTCAAGAACTACGCCGCACAGCAGGAGGACATGCGCCGCGGCATCCGCACCGTGCAGGAGTTCGCCCCCTCGCCAGAACAGCTCGCCAGCGTTCCCGACATGGAAGTGGCGGTCGTGCGCGTGCATCCCGTCACTGGCCGCAATTGCCTGTTCGTCAACGAGGGCCACACCTCGCACCTGGCCGGGATGTCGCGCGCCGAGAGCGATGCGCAGCTCGCCGAACTGTACGCGCACATCACCCAGCCGGAGTTCGTTTACGGCCATAGCTGGCGCGCGGGCGACCTGCTGATGTGGGACAACGTCGCCGTACAGCACAAGGCGACCTTCGACTACGATCCGCTGCCGCGACTGATGTATCGCACCACGGTGCGCGGTCCGGCCGTGGTTTGAGCGCAAGCGCGGCTGCGACGCCCGGCGAGCTTCCGTCCAACGGCGACGGCCCGCTCCTGCGTCGCGCGGAAAGCGGCTCGATATGAACAGGTGGAATACGGGACGATTGCAATGGACCAGGCGAAGGGATTGATCACCGTCAGGCTGCACACCGCGCCCGAGCACGAGGACGAGTTCAACGACTGGTACGACCTCGAGCACGTGCCGCAGCTGACCGCGCTGCCCGGGTTCGTGCGCACGCGCCGCTACTACTGCGCAACCGCCGACATCCGCTATCTCGCCTGGTACGAAACGTCGGACGACTCGGTCGAGGGCGGCCCTTACTTCCAGGGCATCGTCTCCAACCCCACGCCGTGGTCGCTGCGCATCCGCAAACTCTACGGCGAGAATCGCAACCGCATGAACTTCAAGCTGATGTGCGAGGTGGGCAGCCCGCCGCAGCCGGACGCGCCCTGGATGTACATCGTGCACACCGACATCCCGGAGCACATCGTGGAGGAGTACAACGCCTGGTACGACTCGGAGCACCTGCCGCGCTGCGTCGGCGTTCCCGGCGTACTGCGTGCGCGGCGGTACATGGCGGTTGCGTGCACCTCGGGCCACCCTGGCCCGAGGTATCTGACAGCTTACGAGCTTGCCGGACCCGACGTGTGGGAAAGCCCGGCGGCGCTGCAGGCGCGCAAGACGCCGTGGACCGAGAAGATGCGCTCGCTATTCAGCAACACGCGGCGCGCGCTGTACCAACTGGTTGCGCCGAGCGTTGCACACGACCAGGCGGTGAAGACGCAATATCGGCCGACGCATTGAGCCGTCGAACGGCACGTTACCGTCGACCGTCACCGTGAACGGATTGCCAGGTGCTCGGCGCGACATGCCCGGCACATTGCGCGTCATTCCGGGGTAGCGGGAATCCAGGTAGGTCAATTTTGGTCCCCGCTTGCACCGCGGTGATCAATGCCGATGTCCACGACGATGGCCGTGGCGATGCCGATGCCCGTGCCGATGGCCGCGGTCGCTATGGAAGTAGCCGAACGAAAAAGTTGCCGCGGGCGGGCCGTAGTAATCGTAACCATACCCGGGTCCCGAGTCGTAAGCCGGAACGGCCACGCAGCCCCCGAGCCCAAGCAAGGCCAGCGCGGCAACGAGCAGACTTTTCTTCATGTCTTTCTCCTTCGGATTGCAGTAGCCGAAGGGTGCCTGTTGTCGCGAACGGCAGGTGTAAAACGTTGTAATCACTTGTAACCGGGGAATCGCGTCGCCGGCAGCAACGCATGCACACGCCTCACGCGCTGAGGGCGGCTTCGCGCACCTTGTCGACTTCCTTGCCGTTCAGTAATTCCGCATCCGCACGCGCTGCCTTGTCGGCTTTCTGAAAATCGGCCTCGGTGAAGCCGTACAGGTGCGCACCACCCATGAAGATTTTCCCGGCCGTGTCGCGCGAACAGGTTCTGAGCAGGTTGTACGACACGTTCGGGAAGTTGGAATCGAAGTGCGGGTAGTCGCTCGAGATGCACATTCGATCGGCGCCGATAAGCCCCGCGGTCGCCTCGATCTCGGGCTCGCTGCCCTCGACCGCCGCCCAGCAGTTGCGCTGGAAATATTCCTTCGGCGTGAGCGTCAAGTACGGCGCGTGCGAATCGCGGTATTGCGGATAGTCCCATTCGATGCGCGACAGCAGCCCCGGCACCCAGGAGTTCTGCGCTTCCAGGAATCCAACGCGCAGCCTCGGATGGAACTCGAACACGCCGCCCACCATCATCGCCACCAAGGCCTGTTGCATCTCGATCCAATGGCTCGCGACGTGGCGGTAGAACCGGTTCTCGCCGTAGAGCGCATACATGTGCGAGTTCCACGCACCCGTACCCTCGTGGAAGCCCCAGGTGACGTTGAGCTCCTCGTGCAGGCTGTAGAGCGGATCCCAGTAGTTGGAGTGCCAATAGTGGCCGTTGAGCAGGTTCGGGCGCACGAACGACCCGACGGCACCCAGCTCGCGCACGCAGCGCAGCAGCTCGCGGCATGCCAGATTGACGTCGTGCATGGGAAGCATCGCCACGAACTTCAGGCGCTCGGGGCTGTGGCTGGCGAACTCGTGTATCCAGTTGTTATAAGCCTGGCACAGGGCAAGCGACAGCTGCGGGTCCATGTTGTCGCGCGCGATCAGAGAGAGGCCCGCGGTCGGGTAGAGCACTGCGATGTCGATGCCCTCGATCGCCATGCCCATGACCTGGGCCTCACCGTTGTACTTGCGCGCGATGGCGAAATCGAGCCGGTCGGTGGACTGCAGGCGCGAGCCCGAAAGCGGCTGTGACGCGTACTCCGAGACCGCGCCGCTGCGGCTGCGTTTGCGGTATTGCTGCATCTCCGCGTCCCTCGTCGTCGGCAGCCCATCGATCACGATGGTGCCGCGCTTCGGTCGTCCGTCCGCCCCGATCGGCAATATCACCCGCTCGCGAAAGCGCGGCTCCAGGTAGCGCTCGAACAGATCGGGCGGCTCCATGACGTGCATGTCGGAATCGACGAAGCGCAGATTGTCTTTCATGCCCCTCTCCTCCAGTCGTGGACGCGAAATGCCTGGCAAACGCTACGCCCCGCCCGGAATGCTGTCAATTCGCGACCGTGCGATCGCGACCGTGCGAACCGTCCGCTGCGCCATGGCGGCACCCCCGCTGAGCTGCAGCACGCGCCGTACCGCGAGATCAAAAGGCCCCCTTGCGCCCCGTCGCACAGCGGCATCCTGCCGCGAAGCAAGGCCGCTTTCCCAAGCCCGGATTTCGGAGCGTACAATGCGCGAGCCAGCCTTACCTGCACCAAGGGCGACGTTATCCGACAAAGGAGACGAACATGGGGCAAGTCCTGGGACTCGGCATCACGCACTATCCCGGTCTCTCGTTCAAGGGCAATATGTGCCGTCGCATCC
>JBOIEI010000111.1:0-7346 GCA_050741055.1 Burkholderiales bacterium
TTCCAGTACTGCCAGATCCGATCGAGCGCTGCACGCGCCGCCTTGCTGCCCCGGAACCGGCGGACCAGCTCTCGCGCATCGTTTGCGCTTTTCCCCGCACCGACCATTACGACCAGTTCGCGTTCGCTCCCCGGGGACAAGCCGATCGCCACTTGCAGTGCACCGCACGGATCCAGAGTGGCGCCGACCTTGCCCGACAGCCGCGTCCGGCCCATGGCCGCGGGCGACTGGAGCGTGCCGTTGCGCCCGATGAATTCGGTTCGATCGCCGGTGAAACCGCGCGTCGCGTCGTCGACGTCGAGAAAACCCACCCGGTCGGGAAACTCTGTGCTGTACGGATTGCGTGCGAACAAGGCGCCGGTATCGGCGTCGATCTCGGTAACGACGTGCATCGCCGTCTTCGGACGCAGGTCGCCGAGCACCCATTCCACGTAGGCCGTGCCCGACAGCCGCCGCGGCCGGTCCGATTCGTTGCGCAGCTTGACCACCAGAAACTTGACTGCAGCTTCCCGGTCGACGTAGGTCCAGACCTCGGAGCGGATACCTGCCTCGGTATGTTCGAACACGCTGTAGCCGAAACCGTGACGCGCGGTGTAAGGGCCGGCTCCAGGCGCGGGCAAGGGCGTCGGCGACCAGAAATGGCCGCTTTCCTCGTCGCGCAGATAGAACGCCTCGCCGCTCGCATCCGTGGTCGGATCGTTGTGCCAAGGCGTGAGTCGCATCTCGTGCGCGTTCTCGCTCCAGGTGTAGGCGCTGCCGCTTTCCGAGATCACGCTGCCGAAGAAAGCATTGGCCAGGACATTGCACCAGGGCGCCGGCGTCCTCTGCTCGCGGGTGGTCGTGCTCACGTATTCGCGGCCGTCGGGGGTAAAGCCGCCCAGGCCGTTATGGAAGATGAGGTCCGTGCGCGGCGAATGAGCCACCGCCGAGGCCTGGTCGGGTTGGGCGCGAACCGGTTTGAGACGAGGCACCGCCAATTCGACCGGCCCGCGGCGGCCGATCTGGGCGGCCAGGGTGCCGCGCGCGTCGGTGACGATGGCTCGTGCGACCGTCTGCAGCAGCACGCGGTCGTCCGGGGCGATCTGTTCGCCTTGGCGCACGAACACGCCGCCGGGTCGATCCATCAGATTGACCTCGAGACCCGAGGCGATCAATCCCATGATCTGATCGTTGAGCACCTGGCGGTAGCCGGTGTGATCCTCGTTCCAGATGACCAGATCCGCCGTCAGCCCCTTCAGTCGCCAGTAGGCATGCGCGCGCACCAGCTGGCGCACCAGATCGATGTTGGCCGGATCCGAGATCTGCAACAGCACGATCGGCAGGTCGCCCGAGATGGAATAGCCCCATAGGTCGGATTGGCCGCGGTTGTTGCGCAGGACCAGCGCCGAATCGGCGCGCAGCACAGGATTGTGGTACAGCACGGCGGCCGCCAGCCGCGAGTACAGTTGCGCGTCCGCTTCGGTCGCATTGATCTGGCGCAGCACGACCTGTGCATGGGTCCACACCATGTCGAACACCCGGTCCGCCATTGGCCGATCGTGATACTTCTCGGCGAGCGTCAGGCACGCCGCGCGTGAATCGCCCACGCCCAGGACGAAGTCGAGGGTCGCCTCCTGCTCGGGCTCGAGCGTCACGCGGCAGCGTATCGCGACGATCGGATCGAGCACGGAACCTTCGGCTCCGGACAGCGCCGTGTCGCTTCGTGCCGCCTGGGGATCGGCCGTGGTCTGGCCACGGCCGATGAAACGTGCGCGGTCGGTCTCGTAGGAGATATCCGCCACTTGCGTGCCATGCGTAGCGAGCAGATGGAACATCCAAAGCGCGGGCTCATCTTCGGAGCGCGGCCGCCGGGTGCACAGTATCGCCTGGCGCTCGCTCACGATCTCGGTCTGAACGAACAGATTGCTGAACATCGGGTGCAACGCATCCGCCGACGCCGGCGCCAATACCACTTCCGAATAACTCGTGAGCTCGATCGTCCTGCGGGTACGCGACCGGTTGATCAGGGTGATGCGGCGCAGCTCGATATCGTCCTCGGGCGAGACGGCGATTTCGCTGTAGGTCTCGATGTCCTGGTCATGGCGTCGGAACTCGGCGCGACCCTCCGAAAAGATCGCTTCGTAGCGTTCGGCGCTGGCGCGCACGGGCTGGTGAGCCGCGGACCACAGCGCGCCGCTGGCCACGTCGCGCAGGTAGAAGAAGGTGCCCCAGTTGTCGCAGGTACCGTCTTCGCGCCAACGGGTCACCGCAATGTCCTTCCAGCGGCTGTAGCTGCCCCCGGCGTGGGTGACCATGACATGGTAGCGGCCGTTGGACAGCAACTGGACTTCCGGCAGTGCGGAGTTCGGGTTGACCAGCACGCGCACGGGGGATTCGGGCTGCGAGTGATCCACCTGCGCATCCGACAGCTCCATCGCGATCGAAAGCGATCCGGCCGCGGTGGGAATCCGTTCCTGCAGCAACAGCGCGGTTGCGCGGAACAGCGGATCGGAGCCGAAGCGTTTCTGCATCGGTGCGCCGAGCAGCACGTGCGCAAGCGCGAGCAGGCTCATGCCGCTGTGATGGGCCATGAAGGATCGAACTACGATGCTGGAGAGTCCGCGTGGCAGCCGGGACGGCGTATAGTCGACCGCCTCGTAGAAACCGTATGGGCCTTCGAGCCCTTCATCCGCGAGGCGTTGCAGATTCGCGCACGCTTGCTCGGGAGCCACCATGAGCGCGAGGGCGGATGCATACGGCGCGACGACGAGGTCCTCCGCGAGGCCGCGTTTCATGCCGAGCCCCGGCACGCCGAAGGCGCGGTACTGGTAGGTGAGGTGCACGTCGACCGCGTTGTAGCCGGATTCCGAAATACCCCACGGCACTCCCCGCTTGGCGCCATAGGCAATCTGTTGGGCGACCGCGGCGCGACAAGTCTGGTCGAGCAGCGTGTGCTCGTAGCTCGGCATCACCAGCAGCGGCATCAGGTATTCGAACATCGAGCCGCTCCACGATACGAGCGCCGTCTCGCCGTCGAGGTTGACCAGCTGGCGACCGAGCGCAAACCAGCTATCCTGCGGCAGCGCGCCGCGAGCGATCCCCACAAAGACGCTTAGCCTGGCCTCGGAGGCCAGCAGGTCGTAGAAGCTTGCATCGCGCCGGTGCTCGACGGCGTTGTAGCCGATGGAGAGCAGCTTGCGCGCGGGGTCGAACAGGAAACGGTAGTCCATGTCGGCAAGCCGGCTTGTTTCGCGCGCGAGCTTCTCCAGCTCGACAACGCGCGCTCGTGCGCGCTCGCTGCCGAGCTCCAGCAGCGCGCAAAGATCGGCGAGCCATCGACGCTCGTCTGCGCCGGCAGTCGAGGCGAGGCGTTGTCGCACATGCGGCAACACATCGGAGTCGAGGCGCGCGAGCTCGCGCAGCGTCGGATTCGCCGGCAGCGCAAGGCCCGCATCCAGGCCGGCAGGGGCGGGCGCCAATTGTGTCCATGGTGCGAGGTGCCCGAGGTCGTCGCAGACATCCCGGCATTGCCGGCAAAGCGCATGCGCCCAGCGCTGTGCTTCGGAGTCGGCGTCGACATCCATTTCCGAGGCCAGCGTGCATGCCGATTGCGCCAAACGCTCCAGCTGCGGCCGAGCCGACGCAAGCGCATCCGCAGCCGCGTTGTCCGCGGTATCCAGCTCGTCTTGCAACGGTTGCAGCCTCGCCGTTTCATCGCCCGGCATTGCGAGGGCGAGGATCTGGAAGGTGTCGATCAAGCCAGGTAGCAGGCGCGGCGACAGGATGCGCTCGTCCGGCAGTTGCAGAAGGCCAGCCTGCAGGGTCATGAGATGGCCGGCAAGATTGCCGCCGTCGACGGTCGAGACGTAATGCGGCGACAGCGGTCGCAGTGTCTCGGTGTCGTACCAGTTGTAAAAATGGCCGCGGTGCCGTTCGAGGGCTGCCATGGTATCGATCGCCCGCGCCGTGCGCTCGATCAGGCGAGCGCTCGAGATATAGCCAAAGTCGCGGGCCGCCAGATTGGCGAGCAGCGCGAGCCCCATGTTGGTCGGCGAGGTGCGGTGAGCGACTGCGCTGGCGGGATGCTCCTGGTAGTTATCGGGAGGCAGCCAGTGGTCCTGGGCGGTGACGAAGGTCTCGAAGAAGTCCCAGGTTCTGCGCGCCGATCTGCGCAGAAAGTCGGTTTGCTGGGCGCTCAATCTTGCGGCCCGCACCGGAACCGGAGCGCTGAGCCACCAGGCGATCGCCGGTGACAGGAACCATAGTAGAAGGATTGGGGTTGCGGCAGCGAGGCTTGCCGGAGCGAACACAGCCAGATGAATCGCGCTCGCAGCCGCAAGCGAAGGGGCGAACCACATCGCGCGCCAGCTTGCGCGCAGGCTCGCATCCGCGACCCGTTCGGCCTCGCTGGAGGTGGTCCAGTCCAGCAATCCGCGACGCGTGACGAGCACCCGCCATGTCGTGGTTGCGATGGCATGGATGCTGACGTATGCCTCGTAGGGCAAGCAGGCGAGCGCGAACATGACCTCCGAAAGCTGGCCTGCGGCCGCGCGCGAGGCGGCAGCGAAATGCGTCGCGTGCCGAATGTCGTCCGGCTTGCGCGTGGCGCCTACCACTGCCGCGGCAAGCGTCGGGATGGCGACGATCCCGAGCATCGCAGCGGTCCACAGCCAGGCGGGCGCGAGCAATGTCCAGCCCAGAAGCAGGAACAGCATCAACGCGACCGGTATCAGGCTGCGACGCAGATTGTCGAAGATTTTCCATCTCGACAGTGGCGACAACGGGTTGGCCAGCGCTTCCGAACCCGGCCCGGGCAGTCGCGGAAACAGCCAGCGCGCGATCTGCCAGTCGCCGCGGATCCAGCGATGACGGCGGACGACGTCGGCACTGTAGCGGCCCGGGGCTCGTTCGAACAACTGCACGTCGCTCAGCAGGCCCGAGCGTATGTAGCAGCCTTCGAGCAGGTCATGGCTGAGAATCCGATTCTCCGGCAGCCGGCGCGCCAGGGCGTGCTCGAAGGCATCGACTTCGTAGATGCCCTTGCCGATGAACGAACCCTCGCCGAACAGATCCTGGTAGACATCCGAGATCGCACGCGTATAGGGATCGATGCCGGATTCGGCCGTGGCCATGCGCGCGTAGCGTGTGCGGTTCGTTCCGGGGCTCGTGGCCACGCGCGGCTGCAAGACGCCATAGCCCTGGGTCACGCGTCCCGCGCGCTCGTCGTAGCGGGGGCGGTTCAGCGGATGGGACATCGTGGCAATGAACTTGCGCGCCGAATCGCGGGGAAGCTGGGTGTCGCTGTCGAGCGTGATCACGTACCTGACGTTGCCGAGGACGACCGTGTCGCCGAGTACGAGCGAGAAACGATCGCGCGCGCCGCCACGCAGAAAGGCGTTGAGCTCGGAGAGCTTGCCGCGCTTTCGCTCGTACCCCATCCAGAGACGCTCTCGTGCATTCCATCGGCGCGGCCGATGAAACAGGAAGAAGCTCGTACCTGGACTTCGTGGATACTTGGCGTTGAGCCGGTCGATGCCCTCACGGACGAGTTGCAACAGCGCCTCGTCGTCGGGCGCCGACGCATCGAGTGCATCGCGAAAATCGGTCAGCAGGGCGAAGTGCAGGTTGTCGTCGCGGTTGGCAAGGAAGCGGATCTCCAGCGCCTCGACCACCTCCGAGATCGCTGCGGCGCTTGTGAGCATGGTTGGAATCGCGACCAGCGTGCGCGCTTCCGGCGCAATAGGTCCCGTGCAATCCATGCGGGCGAGCGAGCGCGGGGCCGCGAGCAGCGTGACCATCCAGTTGACCAGCGCGATGCCGATGTGGCTCGCGCACAGCAGCGACACCGCGCCGAGCACAACCAGCATGGTTCCGCGCAGCCCGTATGCGTGCCCCTGGGCGATGAATGCGCAACCCAGACCTGCCGTCAGCAGCGCGATCGACCCCAGGTAGCAGGAAAGCGGGTGACGCCGCCACTGGCGTGCGGCGACGTCCCGCAGAGTGTGACGCAGCGGCAGCGCTTGCTCCAGACCAGGCAGACCCTGGTCGATCAGGTAGTACCCGACATGGGCCTCCCGATCGTCGCGGCGGTTTCGAGCGGCGCCCGCCTGCGCCAGTTCGATGGCCTTGCGCGCGACGTCCTGCTCGCCGCGGCCACTGGCCCGAGCCAACTGCTCGATCACGTGGCGATAGCGATCGCGTGTCGCGAAGTCCATGCTGCCGTAGACATGGGCCGGGTCCTCGCGCAACCTATGCTCGACCACGCTCATCGTCTCGACGAACTCGCGCCAATCCATGGCAGACAGGAATCGAAGGCTCCCGATGCTGTTGCTAATGGAGATCTGGTCGGCAGCCTGCTGCTGGTTCTCGGACTGGATGGACTGGGCGATGGTCGAGCCGGACTCGGCGAGGACCTGCTCGATCCACGTCAACGGCAGCGTCAATGCAGGGCTTTGCCCTTGCAGCCGGCGGGCGAACTCGGCAACGAACGAGCTCGCCATGGGCAGCCCCGAGCGCGCCATGTCGGCGGTGGAAAGGATGAGGCTTTTGGGGTCGTTTTCGGCAACCGCCGTCATCTGGTCCGCCCACTGGGCGGCGCGATTGCGCTCGATCAAACCGTCAGCGATCCGCGTCGCGACCCGGCGCAAGTTCTCGATCAGTGACAGGCGCAGCATGATCGGTATGGCCCACAGCTCTCCCAGCTGCAGCGGGGTGACGCTCTGATAGGCGCCCACGAAGCTGGCGAGGCCGTTCGCGTCCACCCGTCCGTCGCCATGCGAAATGGTGTCCAAGGCGATGGCGTACACGCGCGGTCTACCCGCCAGAGGTCCTTCGGCCAAGCGGGGCAACCGGCGGCTATAGGCTTTGGGCAAATGGGTCCGCGCAGTCCGGATCTGCTCCTCGACCAGAAAGAAGTTGTCGAGCAGCCATTCGCCGGCGGGGGAGATACGGGTCTTTCGGGCCACCGCGTCGGTGAGCAGGGCGCAGGCGCGGGCAAGTGTGCGCTCGTTGTCGGATAAGCGGGCGAGCAAGCGATCCGATGCGCGTTCCTGGCCGACGGTGTGTTCCGCGGCGAGGGCCCTGGCATGACCCTGCATCTGCTCGCTGCTGTACAACTCGGCGCGCAAGGGTGCCGGTTCTTGCGCGGCGGACCGAAGCAGTCCCGCAGGTTGGAGCAGGCGCAGTTTCCACCGCCGCCAAATGCGCCGGGCTTCATGAACGATTGGCTTCAAATGCAGCACGCCCGACCATCGCGGCGGGCGAGGCGCGCAAGCAGGTAATCGACCTCGGCGCGCGCCGCGTCGCTCAATGCGGTTGCAGGTTTGCGTTGCGCTTGAGATGCAATGACGCCCCGCTTGTGCAAAAGA
>JBOIEI010000112.1:0-8135 GCA_050741055.1 Burkholderiales bacterium
ATCGCGCTCGCCGCCATCGCGCGCCAGGCCGGCGGCGACCCGCGCGCGCTTCGCATCCGCGTGTTCGACTCGGCGCGCTACGCGGTGGCCGACGTGCTCGATGGCAACGCCCAGGTGGCTGCCGTCACCTCGGTATCCGCAGCGCCAGAGCTCGCCGAAGGTCGTCTGCGCGCGCTCGCCGTGACAGCGCCCGAGCGCCTCGCCGGTATCTTTGCCGGAGCTCCGACCTGGGCGGAGGTCGGGATCGATTGCGTGATCGGCACGTGGCGCGGCGTGATCGCGCCGGCCGGGATCACGGCCGAGCAATGCGCGTTCTGGGAGTCGATACTGCGAGAGGCCACGCGCGATCCGGGCTGGCATGCCGAGCTCGCGCGCCAGTACTGGATCGATCTCTTCCTCGGCGCAGCCGACACGCGTGCATTTCTCGATGAGGAACGCGCTCGGCTCGAGGACGCGCTGCAACGATTGTACGTCGACAAGGTGTAGCTTTAGGGGGCGTCATTCCCGCGCGGCGAGCCCCTCCCAGCGCTGCGTTGCCTCTTCGAGCTCTCGTTCTATCGCCTGCAGCCGTTCGCGCACCGCCGCGACCTCCTGCGGCGCGCGCTGGTAGAGCGCCGGATCGGCGAGCCGTAAGCCCAGCGTCTTCTGCTCGCCTTCGAGCGCATCGATGCGCGCCGGCAACTGATCGAGCTCGCGCCGCTCGGCGAACGTGAGCTTGCGCGGACCCTCGTCGTTGCGGCGCGCGGCCGGCTTCGGCGCCGCCGCGGAGCGTTGCGCAGTCCCCGCGAGCGGCTTCGGCTTCGGCTGCACCTGCGCCTGCTGCGCCTGTGCCTGCTTCACCCGCCACCAATCCTCGAATCCGCCCGCATACTCGCGCCATACCCCGTCGCCTTCGTAGGCGATCGTCTGGGTCGCCACCGCGTCGAGAAAGGCGCGATCGTGCGTTACCAGCAGCACCGTCGCGTCGTAGTCCGCGAGCAATGCTTCCAGCAACTCCAGCGTCTCGATGTCGAGGTCGTTGGTCGGCTCGTCCAGGACGATCACGTTGGCGGGACGCGCGAACAGGCGCGCGAGCAGCAGCCGATTGCGCTCGCCGCCCGAGAGCGAGCGCACCTGCGAGCGGGCACGCTGCGGCGGAAACAGAAAATCGCCCAGGTAGCCGATGACGTGCTGGCGGCGGCCGGCGATCTCGACGAACTCGGAGCCCGGGCTGATCACCTCGACGAGCGTCGCGTCGGGATCGAGCTGCGCGCGGAACTGATCGTAATACGCGATCTGCAAGCGCGTGCCGAGCCGCACGCTGCCGCTATCGGGTTCGATCTCGCCCAGTATCAGTTTCAGCAGCGTCGTCTTGCCGGCGCCGTTGGGGCCGATGAATCCCACCTTGTCGCCGCGCATGATTCGGCACGAGAGGTCGCGCACCACGCTGCGCGTGCCCTGTTCATCCGCATAGGACTTCGAGACATCGACAAGCTCGGCCACGAGCCTGCCCGACAGATCGCCGCGATCCACCGCGAGCTGCGCCGTGCCGAGCCGCTCGCGTCGAGCGAAGCGCTCGCGCCGCAAGGCTTCCAGGCGCCGCACGCGTCCCTCGTTGCGGGTGCGGCGCGCTTCGATTCCTTTGCGGATCCATGCTTCTTCCTGCGCGAGCAGCTTGTCGAAACGCGCCTGCGCAGCCGACTCCGCCGCCAGCTCCTCGCTTTTGCGCGCCTGGTAGTCGACATAGCGGCCGGGATAGCTGCGAAGCGCGCCTCGATCCAGCTCCAGAATGCGCGTCGCGACGCGATCGAGAAAGCGCCGGTCGTGCGTGACCACCATCACCGCGCCGGCGTAACCGACGAGCAGCGTCTCCAGCCATTCGATACCGTCGATATCGAGGTGGTTGGTCGGTTCGTCGAGCAGCAGCAGATCGGGTTGCGCAACCAGCGCGCGGCCGAGCGCAACGCGCTTGAGCATGCCGCCGGACAGCATCTCGATGCGGGCATTGCCGGCCAGGCCCAGCTGAGCAAGCGTCTGTTCGACGCGCGTATCGAGACGCCACCCGTCCGCGTGCTCGAGTGCGCTCTGCAGCGCGTGCAGCCGATCCAGCGCCTCGGTGCTCGGCGCGGCGCCCAGGCGCGTGCCGAGATCGTGATATTCGATCAGCTGCGCGGAAATCGCGCCGAGCCCGCCCGCAACGGCGTCGTAGGCATCCTGATCGGCGGCGAATTGCGGCTCCTGCGCGACCAGGGCGATCCGAGCGCCGGGCTCCACACGCACCAGCCCGTCATCGAGGCTGCTTTCCCCCGTGAGGACGCGCAAAAGACTCGACTTGCCGCTACCGTTGCGGCCGATCAGTGCGAGGCGCTCGCCGCGATCGATCGTGAGCTCGGCGTGGTCGAGCAAAAGGACATGGCCGAACGCGAGGCTGGCGCCGTCCAGGGAAACGAGCGGCATGGCGCGACTGTACCAGGATCAGGACGAATAGCGCCCGCCATTCCCGCTGCGAGCATTCGCCGGATGACGAGCCACTTCGCGCTCGAAGCGCTCCTCTGCGTCGGGGATGCCTAGTGCAGCTCCCCTGCCAGCACCTTCGCCACCCGGCGCAGGTCGCCGCCCGACGAGGGCTTTCGCATGCAGGCCTTGGCGCCGTAGGAGCGGCTCGCACCCACGTCTTCCGGGCTGCAAGTGCCCGACAGCACGACCACTGGAATTTTGGCCGTGCGCGCGTTGGCGGTCAGGCAGCGCAGGACTTCGATGCCGTCCAGCCCCGGCAGCTTGAGATCGAGGATGATGAGCTTGGGCGTCAGCGCCGCTTCCTGGTCGTCGGCCAGGAGCTGGCGCAATGCTTCGACGCCGTCGGCGATGACCGTGACGCGCGTGCCGGGACGCAATTCCATCAATGCGCGCGTCAATAGTTCTGCGTCGTCGGCTTCATCTTCGACGAGCAGAATCTCGGCCAGGGAACTACCCATGAACCCTCCTGGATCCAAGTCGCGAGTCGCGCTTACGCGCGAAACCTGGCCCACCCCATTCGGTATGTTGCGCGGGGTAAGCCGACCCACACCTCCCCGCTTGTCTGACCGGTCTTTGGCTGCAGCCGGTACGCCATTGTCGCTCGATCCGCGCGAGCCGGCAAAGAAGTTTTGTCGTCGCAAGGAGACAAATTGCCGCTCTTGCGGCATGCTTGCAACTTGTCACTCTGCGGCATGCTTGCACGGCCTGGGCGAGCTTCCCAGTAAAGAGCGACTGTGCCGCCCGCCAACTCGCACACAATGATCGCGCGCCCGCAAGGCTTTGACACCGCCCCGCCACGCTCCCTAACATCCAGGGCTTCCATCGCAACGGCGCGCGTACGCGGTGCGCGCGGTCTCCTCGTTTTGGAGCCGATATGCCCTCTGTAGTCTCGCCGGGCGAGCAACGCACGCCCCTGGATTCCGATTCGCCCGACAGCATTCGCATGAGCGTGGACGAAGCCACCCGGCTCGGGCTCGACGCCTTGCAGCGCCTCGGCTACCCGGCCGACGAGGCTCGAATCATCGTCGATCAACTGGTCGACAACGCCTTGTGCGGATACAAGTTCGCCGGGCTGCCGCGCATCCTCGCCATCGCGGGCGACTGGAAGACGGGGAAAGAGCGGCTGCCGGTGCGCATCGTCCACGAGACGCCGGTCTCGGCCACCCTCGACGGCGGCAACAATGTCGGCTACATCGCGGCCTACCGCGCGGCCGAAGTCGCGGTTGCGAAGGCGCGCAAGACGGGCATCGCCGCGGTCGGCGCCTACAACAGCTACTTCAGCGGCCGCAACGCCTACTATGTCGAGCACATCGTGAAACAGGGGTTGTTCGCCTTTCATGTGGCGAGCGGACAACCGCACGTGCTGCCGCCCGGCGCGGCCGTGCCGGCGCTCGGGACCAATCCGATCAGCTTCGGCTTCCCCTCCAGCGAAGGCGCGGTAATCGTCGATTTCGGTACAGCAGCCATCATGTGGGGCGAAGTCATGCTGCACGCGCATCTGGGCCAGGCATTGCCCGAAGGCATCGGCTTCGACGAACGCGGCGCGCCGAGCGCCGACGCACAAGCCGTCCTGCGCGGCGGGGTGACGGCCTTCGGCGGTTACAAGGGCTACGCGCTGTCGCTCGCAATCCAGGCGATGGGACTGCTCGCCGGCGCCCGCCTGGTGCGCGATCAACCACTCGACTATGGGTTTTTCTTCATCGCGCTCGATCCGGACATCCTGCTACCCGCCGGCGACTTCGCCCGGCAGATGAGCGAGTTCGTGCAAGCCGTCAAGGCGACGCCGCGCCAACCCGGTGTGGACGAGATCCGCATTCCTTCCGAGCGCGCGTTCCGCGAACGCAGCCGCCGCCGCGTCGAAGGCATCGTGCTCGAGCGCAAGGTGATCGAAGCCCTGCAAGCCCTCTGAGCAACGGCCCCCCGCAAGCCCGCCCCGCAGCCGAAAGCCCACTGACCCATGTTTCGTCCCATCCCCCCAGGCACGCAAACACTGATCGGCCTCAACGTGATCGCGTTCGCGCTCCAAGCGTTTCTCGGCGCCGAGTTCATCGGATCGCTCGCGTTGTGGCCGTTCGGGCCACAGTTCGGGCCGTGGCAAATCCTGACATACGGCTTCCTGCACGGCAGCCTCATGCACCTGCTGTTCAACATGTTCGGCCTGTACATGTTCGGCTCGGACATCGAATCCGTATGGGGACAGCGGCGTTACATCACGTACTACCTGGTATGCGTGATGAGCGCCGCGATCGCGCAGCTGCTGGTCACTTGGCTCACCGGGTCGTTCTATCCGACCGTGGGCGCATCCGGCGGCGTGTTCGGGCTGCTGCTCGCCTTCGGCATGATGTTTCCGAAGCGCGTCATCGTCCTGTTGATCCCGCCCATCCCGATGCCGGCGTGGCTGTTCGTGACACTGTACGGTCTGATCGAGCTCTATTTCGGCATCACCGGAACGGCATCCGGGGTGGCGCACTTCGCACACCTGGGCGGCATGGTCGGGGGCTATCTGATGATCCTGTACGGACGCTCGGGAGCGCGCCGCCCGCGCTTGTAGATATGCCTGCGCGATATCAGGCTGCCGGCGATTGCTTGCGCGGCTTGAATTGCGGTGCCACTTTGCTCATGAAGAGCTCGATGCTGCTTTCGGCGACCTCGTAGGGCATCGGCCCGATACGAAACACCATCAGCAGGCCACCCACGCCGATGGCGTCGATCCTGGCGATCTCTTCGGCCACGGTGGCGGGAGAGCCGCAGATCATCGAATGTTGCACCTGATCGCGTGACGGCACCCCGGCCTCCTGCTTGAGCAGCAGCCCCTGCTCCTCGTAAACTTGCTTGCGCATGGCCTTGCGAAACTCCTGCTGGGCCTCGAACGCCGGCAGCGCCAACCGTTTCGCCTCGGCGTCGGTCTCGGCGACGAAGATGTTGCGCCAAATCCATGTGTTGTCGACGCCGCGCGCAACCGTCTGCTCGTCATGGCCCGATTCGCGCATGGTCTTGCGATAGAGGTCCATGCGCTGTCTCGTCACCTCGTTGGTCTGGATGTTCATCAGGAACGGCCTGCCTTCGCGCGCCATGCCGAGCATCGCCTCCTCGCTCGCGCAAGCACGCACGATCGGCGGATGCGGTTTCGTGTAGGGCTCGGGACGCAACCGGGGCAGGCGAATGTTCCAGTACTTGCCCTCGTGGCGGTAGTTCTCGGTGGTCCACGCCTTGATCATGATCTCCTCGGCCTCGACCAGCCTTTCGTAGGCTTCTGCCGGATCGATCCCGTAGCCCTGATAGTCGTAGATGTTGTACGCGGTGCCGCGGCCGAGGCCGACGACCAGACGGCCGCTGCTGATGTTATCGATGAGCGACATCTGCTCGGCCATGCGGATCGGGTGATGCAGCGACATTTGCGCTACGGCGAAACCGATGTGGATGCGCTTGGTGCTGGCGGCCAGTGCGGCCGCGAATGTCACCGGGTCGACGTAAGCGCAGATGCCGTCGAAATGGTGTTCCGCCAGCCACAACATATCCATGCCGAGCTCGTCGCAGAGCTGACCCTCGCGCAGGCTTTCGTTGACGATGCGGTGGTCAGCCCCGGGGCTCATCGCAGCAGGAAACAGAAAGTTGCTGAATTTCATCTCCATCCCTTCAAGTTGCCGGTTGCCGGGTTGGTCGCATGAAGCCGACACGCATGATTCAGTGCTCCGGGCGCTTTCAGTTCTCCAGCTCGTCGGAAGCGGCGCTCAGGAAGCGCTCCTTGCTGCGCAGAATATGATTCTCCATGGTCGCCGCCGCCCGCGTGGAATCATGCTTGGCCACCGCGTCGACAATTGCCCGATGCTCGTGATTGGACGCTTTCATGGCTGCCTTCGAGGTCAGGGCACGGCGCCGAAACAGCCGCGACTCCTTGCTCAAACCCTGGTAGACCTCCTGCAGGCGGCGGTTGCACGTGGCCTGCACCAGGGCGGCGTGAAACTCGATATTGAGATCCTGAAATCGGCGTGTGTTCCCTTTGGCACATGCCGCGTCCATCGCATCGGTCAGGCTGCGCAGATGCGCAACCTGCTCGGCCGTGGCGCGCTGCGCCACGAGCTGTCCCGCCAGTCGCATGAGCCCGGCACGCAAATCGTAGAGATCGACCACCTCCGAATGGGCGAGCTTGCGCACGAAAAAACCGCGGTTGACGTGCGTCTCGAGCAGCCCCGCTTGAACGAGCGAGCGGCATGCTTCGCGCACCGGGCCGCGGCTGATGCCGAGCCGCGCCGCCAGCGCCAGCTCGTTGATACGCGCGCCCATTTCGAGATCGGCATCGAGGACCATGCGCTCGATCTCCTTCTCGCAGATCGCAACCAGCGTCTGCGAGCGCCGCAATTCGATCGCTTGCTCGGCCATATTGGATGGCACCGGAGCGGCGTGCTGCCTGGGCGGGGCGGCATTCATGCCGCGACGATAATCGGTCCAACGTTAAATTGTCAACAGACGACAATTCTAGTTATCATCCATTTGTCTCGAATCGACCTTGAGCTCGCGCGGAGGAATCGAAGATGGCCGGTAGATGCGCTGTGGACCAATTGCGGCATTGCTGGGGAATGGCCATCACGCGCGGCTTCGTGGCCGCGGCCATGAGCTTGGCGGCCATGAGCGCAGGGTCGATCGCCGCTGCCCAATCCCCGGACACCAGCGCCTACCCCACTCGTCCCATGCGGCTGATCGTGCCCTTCCCTCCCGGCGGCGGCAACGACATCCTCGCCCGCAGCGTCGGGCAGCGCCTGTCTCCGATCATCGGCCAACAGATCGTCGTCGATAATCGCGGCGGCGCGGGCGGAGTGCTGGGCGCCACGCTCGCCGCGAAGGCCCCGCCGGACGGCTACACGCTCTTCCTCGGCAGCCTCGGCAACCTCGCGCACAATCCCGCGCTGAAGGAGAGCTTGCCCTACAAGCCTCTCAGCGACTTCGAAACCGTAACGCTGCTCGCAACCTCGTCGCTCGTCCTCGCGGTAAATCCTCGGGTGCAAGCGGATTCGGTGAGCGCCCTGCTCGCACTGGCGAAAGCCAACCCCGGCAAGCTCAACTACGCTTCGGCCGGTGCGGGCTCGTCGCTGCACATGACGGCCGAGCTGTTCAAGCACGCGACCGGCGCAAATCTTTTGCACGTGCCGTACAAAGGCACCGGGCCGGCTCTGACGGACCTCGTCGGGGGACGGGTCGATCTGATCTTCAGCACGATGCCGCCGGTGCTGCCGCATTTGCAGGGCGGAAGGTTGCACGCGCTCGGGGTAACGACGGCCAAGCGCGCGCGGAGCCTGCCCGACGTTCCGACCATCGCCGAGTCCGGCGTTGCGGGGTTCGACGTGTCCAACTGGCAAGGGATCGTCACGCCCAGGCATACCCCGGTGCCGATCGTACGAAAACTCAATCAAGCTCTGCTCGATACGCTGAACGCGCCGGGCATGGCCGACGCGCTCGCGAAACAGGGACTGGAAGCCGCCGGCGGAACGCCTGCGCAGTTTCGCGCCCTCATCGGCGCCGAGATCGCGCGCTATACGAACCTGGTCAAGGCGACCGGCATACGCATCGATTGACGTTGCCGCCATGACGCCCGCCTTGCCGCTGCTTTTTCCCCGCTGAAGCTGCGTGCCCTCGCGGTCCGC
>JBOIEI010000113.1:0-9297 GCA_050741055.1 Burkholderiales bacterium
GAGCGTTCGATGCTGGCGCGCTCGGCCGACTCGATCGCGCTGCGGCGCGGATCGCCGTACTTCTTCGCGTCCTGCTCGAGCTCCTTGACGACGAGGCCGCGCAGCGCCCGGTCCGAGCCGAGGATGCGGTTGTATTCGTCGCGCTCGGCCTGCAGCGACTTGCGCTCGTCGTTCAGCTTAATGCCGTCGAGCCGCGTCAATTGGCCGAGCCGCAGGTCGCAGATGTCCTGCGCCTGGCGCTCGCTAAACTTCCAGCGCGCCATCAAGGCCGCCCGCGCCGAAGCCACGTCCTCGGAGGCGCGGATCACCTTGATGATCTCGTCGATGTGCGCGAACGCCTTGATGCGCCCTTCGACGATATGCAAGCGGTCTTCGCATTTCTGCAGCCGGTACTCCGTGCGGCGGCGCACGGTGACGATGCGGAAATCGGTCCACTCGCGCAGGATCGCGACGATCCCTTTCTGGTCGGGAAACCCGTCGAGCCCGATCCAGGTCATGTTGATGGGGATCTTGGTCTCGAGGCTCGTGTGCACCAAGAGCGCCGCGACCGTCTCCTCGACGCTCTGGCGGGAGGAGCGCGGCTCGATCACCAGGCGCAGCTTCGACCTGCGATCCGATTCGTCGCGCACCGACTCGACCAGATCGAGGATGAACTGGCGCGTGCGCTTCTGCTCGGGGCTCACGTCCTTGCGGCCCGAGGAAGGCTTGGGCTCGACCAGCGCCTGGATTTCCTCCTGCACCTGACGCGCCGAAGTGGTATGCGGCAACTCGGTCACGACTATCTGCCACTGGCCGCGCGCCAGCTGCTCCACCGTCCAGCGCGCGCGCATGGTGATCGAGCCGCGGCCGCTCTCGTAGGCGGCGCGGAGATCGTCTGGGCGCGAAATGATCTGTCCGCCGCCCGGGTAGTCGGGCCCCGGCATGACCTCGAGCACGTCGTCGACGCTGGCCTTCGGATTGCGGATGACTGCGATGGCCGCCTGCGCGACCTCGCTCAGGTTGTGCGACGGAATGCGAGTGGAAAATCCCACCGGGATACCGAACGAGCCGTTCAACAGTCCGAACGGCAGGCGCGCCGGCAGCAGCACCGGCTCGTCGAACTTGCCGTCGTAGTTCTTCTGGAAGTCGACGGTGCCCTCGTCGATCTCGGCGAGCATCAGCTCGGCATAGCGCGCGAGCCGCGCCTCGGTGTAACGATACGCCGCGGCCGAATCGCCGTCGCGGCTGCCGAAGTTGCCCTGACCTTCGATCAGCGGATAGCGCATGCTGAAGGGCTGCGCCAGGTGCACCATTGCCTCGTAGGTGGAGGAATCGCCGTGCGGGTGGTACTTGCCGAGCACTTCGCCGACGTAGCGCGCGCACTTGGCGAATCCTTGACCGCCGGCGGCGTGCATCGCATAGAGGATGCGGCGCTGGACCGGTTTCAGGCCGTCGGCCACCTCCGGCAATGCACGTGCTTTCACGGTACTGACCGCATAGCTCAGGTAGGCTTGCGACGCGTGCGATTCGATCGGCGCGATGTTCTCGTCGCCGTCTTCCTCGAACAGATCTCGGGTTAATGTGTCGTCCATTGCTCGCCTGCCTTCAAGCCGCTAAGTAATAGGGGTAAAACGCGCGAGACGCGCGGACGGGGTGGTATGCCTACACATCCGCCTCTACCGTCTTCCAATGCTCACGCATCCAGTTGCGCCGCCCCTCGGCTTCTCCGGCATCCATCAGCAGCTCGAAGGTCGAGCGCACTTGCGTGATCTGGTCGCGAACGAGGCGCATCTGCACCAGACGCCGGGTGTCGGGGTTCATGGTCGTGTCCCACAATTGCTCCGGGCTCATCTCGCCCAAGCCCTTGAAGCGTGAGATCTCCCACGCGCCCTCCTTTACGCCTTCCTTGCGCAATAGCCCGAGCGCATCGTCGAGCTCTTCCTCGTCCAGGCAATACACCCGCCGCGCAGGCTTGCCCTTGCCTTGCGCCGCAACCTCGATCTTGAACAACGGCGGCTGCGCGACGTAGACACGGCCCGCCTCGACCAGCCTCGGGCAGTGCATGAAGAAGAAGGTCAGCAGCAGCGCCTGGATGTGGCCGCCGTCGACGTCGGCATCGGTCATGACGATGACGCGGCCGTAACGCAGGCCGGACAGGTCCGGCGTATCGTCGAACCCGTGCGGATCGACGCCGATCGCGGTGGCGATCGCCTGCAGCTCCTTGTTGGCGAGCACCGTGCGCGAATCCTTGCTCATGGTATTGAGCACCTTGCCGCGCAGCGGCAGCACCGCCTGGGTATCCTTGTCGCGTGCTTCCTTGGCCGAGCCGCCCGCCGAATCACCTTCGACCATGAAAAGCTCGTTGCGCGAGGTGTCGCCCGAGGCGCAGTCGACCAGCTTTCCGGGCAGGGTGGCCACGCCGGAGGATTTCTTGCGCTCGTACTTCTGCCCCTTGCGCAGCCGGTTCATCGCCTGCTCGACCGCGAGCTCGGCGATGCGCTTGCCGTCCTCGGGGTGCGCATTGAGCCACAGCTCGAAGGCGTCGCGCACGCACAGCTCGAGCAGCCGGACGGCGTGCTTGGTGGTGAGCTTCTCCTTGGTCTGGCCGTGGAACTGCGTGCGCACGATCTTCGCGGAAAGCGTGAAGCAGGCGCGCGACCACATGTCGTCGGCCACCAGCTTCACGCCTTTGGGGGTGATGCTGCGAGTATCCATGAAGGCACGCAAGGCATCGAAGATGCCGTTGCGAAACCCGAGCTCGTGCGTGCCGCCCGAACGGGTCGGGATGAGATTGACATGGCTCTCGGTGAAGGTATCGCCGAAGGCCAAAAAACCCAACGCCCAGGCCGCGCCTTCGCCCGGCATGATCTCGGCCGACTGCTCGTTGGGATCCTCGTCGAAATAGCGCTCCCCGGTGAAGAGCGGCGCCGCCAGCTCGCGCCCGTCCAGCATGGCATCGAAGTACTGCGCCATCCCGCCCTTGAACGTCCACGATTTCTCTTCGAAGCCCTCCTTGCCTTCGAAGCGCAGCACAGTGGTGAGGCCGGGCAGCAGATAAGCCTTGGAGCGGATGAGGTGCTCCAGCTCGCCTTGAGGGATATTGGGGCTGTCGAAGTACTTCGGATTGGGCCAGGCACGCACGACCGTGCCGGTGCGACGCTCGAATTCCTTGCCCTTGGCGCTCTTCAGCTTCTCGACGACCTCGCCGTCCTCGAAAGCCATGACATGCTTCGCACCCTCGCGGTACACGGTCACCTCGAGCCGCTTCGACAACGCATTGGTGACGGCGACTCCCACCCCGTGCAGGCCGCCCGCGATCACGTAGGCCGACTCGTTGCCTTCCTTGTCGAACTTGCCGCCGGCATGCAGCATGGTGAAGGCCATTTCCACCACGTGCTTGCCCTCTTCGGGGTGAATCCCCACGGGAATGCCGCGACCTTCGTCGGCCACTTCGATCGAGGCGTCCTTGTACACCGTCACCACGATCCGGCGGCCAAAGCCGGCCAGCGCTTCGTCCACCGCGTTGTCGATCGCCTCCTGCACGATGTGCAGCGGATGCACCACGTGCGTATACATGCCGGGGTTCTGGCGCACCGGCTCCAGGCCCTTCAGCGCCCGAAACGAGGCTTCGTTGTATACCGTCTTTCGATTGGCCATCAGGCTGTTTTCTTCCTTGGCAAGCGTCCGTGGAGCCTGGGAACACACCATAGGATGCGCCATTGGCACCGCAGACCGCAATGGATTGTAGCGTATTGTAGCCGCTTCACCTTGAGTCGAGATTGTGCATGCAAGCCATTCATTCTACTAGAATCTCTCGGTTGAAAAGCGTGACGCCCCGCAGATACCCTCGTTACCCGCCCCTGCGCTCTACCCGGGACGCAGCATGTGACGGGCGTGTGCACGGGAGCCGCATGACGCGGTTCGGCTGTGCCTATAATCCGCCATCATTATCCCGCAGCCGCCCGCATGCAGCTCACCGTAAGCGCCCAGCGCGGAGCCGTCGTCGTTGCACCGGCCGGTCGGATCGATCACGCCAGCGCCGAGGCTTTCGCTACCGCCCTGCAACCGCACCTCGACCGCTGCAGGGCCGGCGCAGAGGCACTGATCGTCGACCTGAGCGGCGTGGACTACATCAGCAGCGTCGGATTGCGCGCGCTCATGGTGGCGGCCAAGCAGGCCGAGGCGCAAGCGGGACGCATCGCCATCGCCGCTTTGAGCCCGATGGTGCGCGAAGTGTTCGAGATCAGCCGCTTCGACATGGTGTTCAGGATCTATCGCAGCCTCGACGATGCGCTCGCCAGCGAAGGGGCCAGCGGGTGAAGGTCCGCTTCTGGGGGACGCGCGGATC
The DNA here is from genome assembly GCA_050741055.1 of Burkholderiales bacterium. Lineage (GTDB taxonomy): Bacteria > Pseudomonadota > Gammaproteobacteria > Burkholderiales > WYBJ01 > WYBJ01. The sequence goes on from JBOIEI010000113.1 coordinate 4,328, forward strand.
GATCCCGGTTTCGTTGACCGCGCCGCAGATCCGCCGCAAGCTCATCGCCGCCCTGAGCGGAAGCGTCGGGCGCAGTCTCGACACCTCCGAAGCAATCGAACACTACGTCGACGAGGAGCTGGGGTTCGATGTGCGCGGCACCTTCGGCGGCCATTCGTCCTGCGTCGAGCTCGATACCGGCGGGGCCGAGCACATCGTCTTCGACATGGGCAGCGGCGCTCGCCCGCTCGGCCAATCCTTCCTGCAGCGCTATGGCGCAGGCGCGCCACAGACCTATCACGTCTTCATGTCGCACGTACACTGGGATCACATCATGGGGTTCCCGTTCTTCGCCCCGGTGTACATTCCCGGCAATCGCATCGTCATCCACGGCTGTCATGCGCTACTGGAGGAGGCGTTTCGGCGCCAGCAGGCCGCGCCCAGCTTTCCGGTCGATTTCTCCCAGCTCGCCGCGACCATCGAATTCGACCGGCTCGAGCCCGGCAAGCCGCACGCCATTGCCGGATTGGCGATCACGCCCAAGCTGCAGCGCCACGAAGGCGATTCCTACGGCTATCGCGTGCAAGCGCAGGGCAAGTCGCTGGTGTACACGACCGACTCCGAGCACAAGGTAGGCGACGTGGACGAGCGGGCCGCGTTCATCGAATTCTTTCGTGACGCCGACGTGGTGATTTTCGATGCCATGTACGCGCTCGCCGATGCGATCTCGGTCAAGGCCGACTGGGGACATTCCAGCAACATCGTCGGCGTCGAGCTGTGCCAGGCGGCGCGGGTTCGGTGCCTGTGCATGTACCATCACGAGCCGGCCTACGACGACCAGCGCATCGCCCAGGTGCTGCAGGAAACCCGCCGCTTCGAGGAAATCACCCGCGACGGCCATCGCCTGGAAGTCATTTCGGCCTACGACGGGCTCGAGCTCGACCTTTGATAACGCGCGTGGCTGCGAGGGCGATCCGTGCCACGCGCGCCGGTCGCGGCCGCGGGGTCGCGCTCCTGGTGCTCGCGACGCTGAGCCTGCCGATCGGCCTGCCGGATTATTCGCCGTTCACGCGCCTGCGCCTGGCCTGGCTCGACTTCTATCAGTTCGCGCTGCCGCGCGAGCGCCGCTCCGAGGACGTCGTCATCGTCGAGATCGACGAGCCTTCCTTGCGCAGGCTCGGCCAGTGGCCCTGGCCGCGCACGCGCCTGGCCGAGCTGATCGAACGTATCGGCGCCGCCGGAGCAACCGCGATCGGGCTCGATATCATCATGCCCGAGCCCGATCAGACCTCGCCCGAGGCGCTGATTCCACGCCTGGATCCTGCCCATGCGAATGTCATCGCAGCGCTCGCCACCATCCCGCCCAACGACGCGCGGCTGGCCGCGACCATCTCGCGCCATCCGGTCGTGCTGGGCGTCGCCGGCGCCGATACTGCGGCGTCTCTCGACAACACGATCCTGCTCACCAAGACGCCGGTCGTCGTGCAAGGCGGTCCGATCGATGAGCCGCTACGCCAGTATCGCGCCACGCTTCCGAGCCTGCCTCGCTTCCAGCGCGCGGCTTCCGGCCAGGGCATCATCAACGCGGACCTCGAGCGCGGCGTCCTGCGGCGCGTGCCGCTGGTGAGCACCGATGGTGTCGCCCTGCTGCCCGCGTTTGCGCTCGAGCTGGTACGGGTGGCAAGCGGCGCGCCGGCGGTGGTGGTCGACGTGCACGACGGTGTCGTGGCCTCGGTCTCGGTCGGCGACTTGCACGTACCCACCCAGCCCGGCGGCGGGATGTGGCTGCATTTCAGCCGTCCGCAACCGCAGCGCTACGTCTCGGCGCTCGATGTTTTCGCGGCCGAATCCGCGTCGAGCCCCGCGACGGCGCGCCTGCAAGGCAAGATCGTGATCATCGGCATCACGGGGCTCGCCCTGGTGGACCACCGCGTCACGCCGCGGGCGGAAACCGTGCCAGGCACCGAGGTGCATGCCCAGATCGTCGAAAGCCTCCACGAGCGGCGCTTTCTGCAACGCCCGCGCTGGATGCCCGCTGCCGAAGCCGCAACCCTGGTCGTACTCGGCGGGCTGCTGGTCTGGGCCTTGCCCGCAATGCGCCGCCAGGGCGCGCTCTTCCTGCTCGGAGCAACCCTGCTGCTGGTCATCGCGCTGGGGTTCGCGATGTTCGTGTGGACGGGACTATTGTTCGATGCGGCAAGCCTCGCAGTGGCGCTGTCCGTGGTGTTCGCGACCCTGGTCGCAGCCGCGCTGGCGCAAGCCGACCACGATCGGCGCATGAGCCAGCGCTCGTTGCGGGCGGCCCGTGAAGCGGCGGCACGCGTCGCCGGAGAGCTGGAAGCGGCGCGACGCATCCAGCTCGGCAGCCTGCCGCGCAGCGAAGCGAGCTTTCCGCACGAGCGGCGCTTCGAGCTGGCCGCCGCCGTCGAGCCGGCCCTGACCGTCGGCGGCGACCTCTATGATTTCTTCATGCTCGATCGCGATCGCCTTTTCTTCCATATCGCCGATGTGTCCGGCAAAGGCATCCCGGCAAGCCTGTTCATGTCCATCACCAAGGCGCTCACCAAGAGCGTGGCGCTGCGCGCGGGCGACGAGGCCGCAATGCTGCTCACGCAGGTGAACACGGAGCTTTCGCGCGACAACCCGGAATCGATGTTCGTGACCGCGTTTGCCGCAGTCCTGGAGGTCGACAGCGGCGAGCTCACCTACTGGACAGCCGGCCATGAAACGCCCTTCGTCTACGACGGGCGCGAGGCCTGCCAGCTCGACCGAGCGGAATCGGGGCCGCCGCTCTGTGCCCTGGAGACCTTCGAATACCGCAGCCAGCATTGGCGCCTGCAGCCGGGCAATCTGCTGGTCCTTTTCACCGACGGCATCGCTGAAGCCGAGAATCCCACCGGAGCGCTGTATGGCAAGGAGCGGCTCGCGCAATGCCTGCAGCGGCTCTCCGCGAACACGAGTGCCGGCGCGGCGGTCGAAGCCGTGCGCGCGGACGTGGGCGCGTTCGTCGCCGGTGCGCCCGCTTCGGATGATCTGACCCTGCTCGTGCTGCGCTGGCTCGGCCCGGATGCCGCCCTCAGCGCACGGTGATCTCGACCCGCCGGTTGCGCTCGTCGTGGACTTCGTCCGTGGTCACCACGGCGGGCTCGCGCTCACCGCGTCCCGCCACCTCGATGCCGCCCGGCTCGATGCCGGCCTGAATCAGCGCGCCGCGCACGGTCTGGGCGCGCTTGAGCGACAGCTCGTCGTTGTATGGCACGCTCCCCACACGGTCGGTATGCCCGATGACGACGATCTCCGGCGCCGGTCGCGTCGCCAGCTCGGCCTTGATGCGGTCGAACTGCGCGCGCGAGGCCGCCGTCAGCTCGTCGGTATCGAAAACGAAATAGATCGTGAACGAGACCGGCGGCGGAGGTTGCGCCGCCAGCGCCGCGCCGAAGCGGCTTTGCACCGACGCAGCCGATTCGTCCACGCGTGCCAGTGCACCGTCGGTGAACACGTCGGTAGCGGCATAGGGCCGATCGAGGATCGCCTCGCCGCGCTGGGTACGCACGGTGACGGCGGTTGCGCTCCCGTCGCGCTCGGGCAAGAGCACGACGCGTTCCTGCGGCGCTGGAGGCGTCGACTCGTCGTTGCCGAAAATCGCGATCAGCACACCGAAGATCACGATCGGCAATATCGGGTCCATCAGCGCTCGCCCGCGCCCGCATCGATCACGAACGACGTGCCGCGCACGCCGAGAATGGCGTTCGGAGTACGGAACCGTACCGCCTCGGGCGACTGCTGCGCGATCTTGCCCGAGACCACTGCCACCGTCCCGCGCTGCACCGACGCATCGATGGCGCCCGCATGGGTGGTCGAGTCGAACGCGAACTCATCGAGCGCCAGAGACGAGTTGGGCCCGGCAGAAAGCAACGTGTTGTCGCGCAGCGTGATGCCGACCTGGCCGTCGCGGCCGGTGACGATCCGATCGCCGGACTGAACGCGTGCGCCGGGCGTGGCGGGCGGTTTCGCCCCGGAGCGCTCGATCGCCACCTCGCCCTTCGCGATCTTGACCACGCCGGCGTAATCCGCGCTCTGCTCCGCGGCCGCCGCCAAGGCGCTCAGCGCGCACAGCAGCAACGCTGCCCATATTCTCGACATTGCGCCTCCCCGGGACGGTTGCTTTAATACCGCGATGAGCGATCGGTCCGACACCCGCCGCTTTTCGGCTCGCATGAGCGCACTACCCGAAGTCCTGGGTTGCGTGCGCCAGGCATGTCACGATGCCGGGATCGCTGCGCCCGCGGCGTTGCGGATCGAGCTGGTGATCGAGGAGCTCTTCACCAACACGGTCCACCACGGCTACCGGGGCGAATGCGACCATCCGGTGTGGCTGCATGCCTTGCCTGCGCCCGGCGCGCTGTGCCTGACCTACCAGGACGCCGCTAGAGCCTTCGATCCACTCGCGCTCGATTTCCATGCCGAGACGCCGGCGGTGGCCTGCATCGGCGGCCAGGGCATCCCCCTGATCCGCAGTCTCGCCAGCAGCGTCGCCTATCGTCGCGCCGACGACCGCAACATCCTGACGTTGTTGTTCGCGGTCCCGCCGCTCTGATCCTGGGCAAGAAGATCGTCCGTCAGACCTGACCCACGCAAATCCTGCTTGCGATGGCGGCGGACGCGACCGCGGTAACGCGCGTGAGGCAGAGCTCGATCAGACCGCTTCGTACTTGAGCCGCTTCACCTTCTCCATGTTCTTGCCTTCGATCCGGATCAGGCGCGTGCTGCCGGCGCGGCTCGGCGAGTGCAGATCGCCTTCGTTGTACAGGTGGGCCATGCCGGGCGCGAGCGAGTAAGTGCGCTTCCGGCGCACCTTGCCGGGCTTGTCCTCGCTGGCCGGTTCGAGCAGCTCCCAATCGGACATCTGCGTCTCGCCGCGCGCCTGGCCGTAGATCGCCCAGTAAGGCCCGTGATCGTGCGGCGGACTCTCCTTCGCGCCCTTGTAGTGG
>JBOIEI010000114.1:0-5657 GCA_050741055.1 Burkholderiales bacterium
GTACGGGGATCAGTTTCGCGTTCGGCACCGTCAGGTTCCCTCCCAAGCAGACCCTATTATCGGTCGACTCGATCGACGATCAGTCCTATCGAGAACCCCAGGGCTCCGCGAGGACAATAACATCCGAGGAGGCGGCACTTCATCGCCCGAGACGCCACTCCCAATTCGAGCATTCATAGGAAACCCCGAGTAACATGGCGTCCAAAGCATACGATAGACCGATTTTGCCGATGGATCGACCGACGTTCCCGCCCGCCCACAACACACATCCGCGACCGTCCGCCGATGTTCCGGGCACTACGGCCATGATGCAGCAGTACCTGAGCATCAAGGCGCAGCATCCCGACATGCTGCTGTTCTACCGCATGGGGGATTTCTACGAGCTGTTCTTCGACGACGCGGAAAAGGCCGCCCGTCTGCTCGACATCACGCTCACCACGCGTGGCAATTCCGCCGGCCAGCCGATCCGGATGGCCGGTGTTCCGTACCATGCGGTGGAGCAATACTTGGCGCGCCTGGTCCGGATGGGGGAGCCGGTTGTGATCTGCGAGCAGGTCGGCGATCCGGCCACATCCAAGGGCCCGGTCGAGCGCCAGGTCGCCCGCATCGTCACGCCGGGCACGCTCACCGATGCGGCGCTGCTCGACGACAAGCGCGACAACATCGTAGCTGCCATCGCGCCGGACGGCCGCGCACTGGGGCTTGCCTGGATGAGCCTCGCAGCCGGGCGCTTTCGTATCCTACAAACCGACCGCGCGAATCTCGCCGCCGAGCTGGAGCGGCTGCGCCCGGCGGAAATCATCCTGCCCGAGGAACTGGATCTGTCGGCGCTATCGCCCAAGTGCGCGCTGCGGCGCTATCCGAAGCGCGATTTCGACGCCCGGCGCGCGACCGATATCCTCTGCCGGCATTTCCAGATCCACTCGCTCGACGCTTTCGGCTGCGAAGGGCTGGACGCCGCCGTCGCCGCCGCCGGGGTGCTGCTCGATTATGTTCGAACCACGCAGCGCAGCGCGCTCGCGCACGTGCAGGCGATCGAGGTCGAGCACGACGACGCATTCGTGCGCATGGATGCGGCCACCCGGCGCAATCTCGAGCTGAGCGAAACGCTGCGAGGCGAGCCGGCGCCGACCCTGTTCGCGGTGCTCGACGCCTGCGCCACCGCCATGGGCAGCCGCTGGCTGCGCAACGCGCTGCATCACCCGCTGCGGGACAACGCTCAGGTGCGCGAGCGCCTCGATGCGGTCGCGCAACTGCGTGGCGGCTCGGGCGGCGGTCCTTACGAGCGCGTGCAACGAGCGCTCGCGCGCATCGCCGATATCGAGCGCATCTCCGCTCGCATCGCATTGAAAAGCGCCCGCCCGCGCGATCTCGCCGGCCTGCGCGATGCGCTGTTGCGTCTGCCTGCCATCGCGGCGACTTTGGACGGGCTGGATGCGCCGCTGCTGCAATCGCTCGCAACGCAATTGCGCATCGACCCGGCCATCGGCGAACGGCTGAGCGCGGCGCTGCACCCGGAACCGGCCGCGGTGGTGCGCGATGGCGGCGTCATCGCCGACGGTTTCGATTCCGAATTGGACGAGCTGCGCGCGATCCAGACGCATTGCGGAGACTTCCTGCTGGCGCTCGAAAGCCGCGAGCGCGAACGCACCGGCATCGCCAACCTGAAGGTCGAATACAACCGCGTGCATGGCTTCTACATCGAAGTAAGCCGCGCCCATGCGGAGCGCGTCCCCGACGATTACCGCCGGCGCCAGACACTGAAGAACGCCGAGCGCTACATCACCCCGGAGCTGAAGGCGTTCGAGGACAAGGCGCTGTCGGCGCAGGAGCGCGCCCTGGCGCGCGAAAAGCTGCTCTACGACGGCCTGCTCGACGAGCTGAGCGCGCAGCTCGCGCCGCTCACGCAGGCTGCCGGCGCGCTCGCCACGCTGGATGCCGTTGCCTGCCTCGCCGAGCGCGCAGCCGCGCTCGATTTCGTCCGACCCGTCATCTCGGACGAACCCGGCATCGAGATCGACGCCGGCCGCCATCCTGTGGTGGAGCGGCAGGTGGCGGATTTCATCGCCAACGACACGCAGCTCGGACCCGAACGCGCGCTGCTGCTCATCACCGGGCCGAACATGGGCGGCAAGAGCACCTACATGCGGCAAGTTGCGCTCCTCACGCTCCTGGCGCGGGCCGGTTCCTTCGTTCCCGCGCGTCATGCGCGCATCGGCCCGATCGACCAGATCTTCACCCGCATCGGCGCCTCCGACGATCTCGCCGGCGGCCGCTCCACCTTCATGGTGGAGATGACCGAAAGCGCCGGCATCCTGCGCAACGCCACCGCATCGAGCCTCGTGCTCATGGACGAAGTGGGCCGCGGGACGTCGACCTTCGACGGCCTCGCGCTCGCCTGGGCGATCGCGCGCCACCTGATCGAGGTGAACCGCAGTCTCACGCTCTTCGCCACGCACTACTTCGAGCTGACGCGGCTTGCTTCCGATTTCGCCGCGGTCGCGAACGTGCACCTCGATGCCGTCGAGCACAAGGACCGCATAGTGTTCCTGTACGCCCTGCGCGAAGGACCGGCGAGCCAGAGCTACGGCATCCAGGTGGCGCAACTCGCCGGCGTGCCCGCAGCCGTCATCCGCGCGGCTCGGCGCTATCTCGTGCGGCTCGAGAACGAAGGCGCGGGAACAACGCCGCAGCTGGATCTCTTCCGCGCCGAGGAGCCGGCCGATGCGACCATGCCGGCCGAGCCGCATCCGGCATGCGCGCGGTTGCGCGAAATCGACGTCGATGCGCTGAGCCCGCGCGCTGCGCTGGAGCTCATCTACGAGCTGAAGAAACTGGCCGAATGATTTCGATATTCGCGTACGGCGGTGCTCGGTTATACCGGCATCACGATGCCGATCCCTTTACCGGCCAAAACCCGAGCCGTATGATCCGCTGATCACCCATCCAAAATCATTGCGCTGAGAGGAAGACCGATGCTTGCCCATCCGAACGCAGCCTCGAGCATGCCGTCGCGTCGCCGCCGGCGGACAACGCTGCTCGGCATCGGCATGACACTCGCGCTGGCGGCTGCGCAGCAGCCGGCAACCGCGGCCGACGCATCGGACTATCCCAACAAGCCGATCCGCGTCATCGTGGGCTTCTCGCCGGGCGGTTCGGCCGATCTGACCGCGCGCACGGTCGGACAAAAGCTCGGCGAGCTGCTCGGGCAGACGGTCGTGGTCGACAACCGCGCCGGTGCTTCCGGCATGATCGGCGGGGACCTGGTGGCGCGCGCGGAACCCGACGGCTACACGTTGTTCGAAGCGACCATGACCACGCACGGCATCGGGCCGAATCTCTACAAGAAGATTCCGTACGATCCGATCGAAAGTTTCGAGCCGATCGGGCTCATGGTTCGCATCCCGCTGGTGATGTTCGCGCACACCTCCGTGCCGGCCACCAGCGTCAAGCAACTGGTGGCGCACCTGAAAGCCAATCCAGGCAAGTACCGCTATTCGAGCGCCGGTAACGGTAGCCCGCCGCACCTGGCCGCGGAGCTCTTCAAGCTCAAGGCCGGCGTCGACATCCTTCACGTTCCGTACAAAGGCACGGGAGCGGCGGTCCCCAATCTGATTGCCGGCCAGGTTCATCTCATGATCGACGGCCCGCCGCCGTTCCTCGGCCACGTCAAAGCCGGTCGGCTGCGCGCGCTGGCCGCGGCGAACGACAAGCGCCTGGCGCTCTTGCCCGATGTGCCGACCTTTGCCGAAAGCGGCTTCAGCGGCATGGAAGCGGGATTGTGGTACGGGATGCTCGCGCCCAAGGGAACGCCGCGCGCGATCGTCGAGCGGCTCAACAGCGCCATCAACCAGGCGCTCGAGGACGCAGAAGTACGCAAGCGTTTTTCGGCCTTGGCCATCGAGGTGATCGGCGGCACGCCGGAAGAATTCGGCCGCTACGTGCGAGCCGAGATCAAGCGCTGGGGCGAGGTCGCGCGGGCGGCGAACATCCATCTCGATTGAACGCCAGCCGATCGTCCTCTCGCAAGTAACGATCGACGCTACAACGCGAACCTGTCGGCGAAGGCGCGAAACTCGCCGAGATGCTCGAGCCGCATGAGGCCGGCATGGAGCTCGCGCGTGGTCTCTTTTCCCCACACCGGCTCGCCCAGATCGAGGAATTTGCCTGCCAGCTCCTGCGCACTGTGCGGCTTGGCCGGCTCGCCCTTGGTCACGGTGCAGTTCCCTGAGTGCTCGGTGCCGTCACGCATCACGATGCGAAGCGCCACCGGCTGCTCGGCCGGGTAGCGGGCGGTGAATGCCGGCTCCTCTGCGAGATCGACGCGCTGTGCCAGCGCCTGCACCTGTGCATTGGCCACCGCGGCATCATCGAAGGCGGCGAGCCCGGAGCGCCCGTGCACCAGGATGCTCGCAAGCGCGAACGGCACGGAGAAGCGCGCCCCGAAGCTGCTGACGATATTCTTCTCCGCCAGCATCGCGGCCAGCATGTAGGCGCGCACCTCGATGCGCTCGATCTGCGCTGCGTCGAGCCGCCCGCCCGGCACGCGGCGAAGCAGGTCTTCCAGCGCATCGATCGCCGAATGGACGTAGCGGCCGGTGGGGTGGAGCTTGAAGTAGCTCTGCGCGATCAGCCACTCCGTGCCGAGCCCGGCGATCACCCGTTCGGGATCGAAGGTATCGGAGAGCACCTTGCCGTAGACCGAGGAGACGCTGTCGATCTCGCCGGTGAAGCTGCATTCGACCAGCTGCGCGGCCATCTGCCCCATGTACCCCGAATGCCCGGTGAAGATGTTGCGCACGGTCGCGCCGTCGAGCAAGGTCTGGCGGCTCGTGGCCATGCCCATGGTGGAGGCACAGTTGATGAGCTCGAGCATCTGCGGCGCGGTGAAGCCCCTGAGCTTGCCGACGGCGATCGCAGCGCCGATGACGCCGTAGGTTCCGTGCGGATGCACGCTCAATTTCACGTTCGCGGCGCGGCTGATGCGCGACGAAAGCTCGTAGCCCAGGGCGACCGCCAGCAGCAGGTCGGCGCCCGAGACTGCGGATTCCTGCGCCGCCGCGATGGCCGCCGGCACGACCTGGATTCCCGGATGGCCCTTGGCGAACAGGTTGCCCTCGTCGAGCTCGAGCCAGGTCCCCGCGGTGCCGTTCAGCAGCGCCGCCTCCAGCGGGGCGGCGCGCCTGCCCGCGCCGATCACCCAGGCGTTGCCGGCGCCCGCGCGGGCGAGATGACGCGCAACCAGCGCCTTCATCTCCGGCTGCTGCATGCCGGCGGCAATCACCGGGATGCAGTCGGCGACGATCAGGCGCGCGCGCTCGCGCGCCGCTTCGCTCACGTCTTCCAGCTGCGTCGTGGCGGCGAATTCGGCAAGCGTTCGGAGGTAGGAAGGCGGTTCTCGGCTGGACATGATCATGGGCTCCGGCGCTTGTTTGCCTACGTGTGGGCGTACAGCTTCTTGCCGGCGACCGGCATCTGCGCGACCAGGATATCGCCCGAGAGCGACTCGGTTATGTAGAGCGTCTTCAAGTCCGGGCCGCCGAAGGCGATGTTGGCGAGGTGATGATGATGCGGATCGGACGAGTGCACCAGGTGCGTGGGCAGCATGTTGGCGTCGAAGCGCCACACCCCGACCCCGAGATGGCAAACGCATAAGC
>JBOIEI010000115.1:0-2478 GCA_050741055.1 Burkholderiales bacterium
AAGACGCAGCAGGCGGAGTTCGACAAGCTGATCGTGGCGGTGGGACGCTCGCCCAACACCGAAGGCCTTGGTGCCAAGGCGGTCGGGCTCGCGCTGGACGCACGCGGGTTCGTCGAGGTGGACGCCGATTGCCGCACGAATCTGCCGAACGTCTACGCCGTCGGCGACGTCGTGCGCGGGCCGATGCTCGCGCACAAGGCGATGGAGGAGGGCGTGACGGCGGCCGAACGCATTGCCGGCCAGGCGGCGCACGTGAATCTCGATCACGTGCCGTGGGTGATCTACACCTCGCCCGAGATCGCTTGGGTGGGGCGCACCGAGCAAAGCCTGCGCGAGGCCGGTATCGCTTACCGTGCAGGGCAGTTCCCGTTCATGGCCAACGGCCGGGCGCGCGCGCTCGGGGACACGGCCGGTTTCGTCAGGATGCTGGCCGATGCGCAAACGGATCGCATCCTGGGCGTGCACATCGTCGGGCCATTCGCCTCGGAGCTCATCTCGGAGGCGGTGGTCGCCATGGAGTTCGGCGCGTCCTCGGAGGACATCGCGCGCATCGTACATGCGCATCCGTCGCTCGCCGAGGTGATGCACGAGGCCGCGCTCGCCGTCGACAAGCGGACGCTGCACATCTAGTGTCCCGAGTCAGAAGTCGTTGCAACAATGTTCTTGGAGTTCGCGACCCCATGAGTGGCAAAAGTGTCGAAATCGGCGCCAGACGCGGAACGCGAACCACAGCCAGGTTGGACACCTGGCGAGGATTCGCGCCAATGTATGGCGTCGATTCTCGGCATCTTTTGCGCGGCGAACTTCCGATTCGGGACACTAGAGGGTGGGCTACGGGCTCGATGAAGCTTCCGCGATCCTTGCTCGTGCGCACTGATCGCCATCCATGAACGAAGACGGTCCCGGCCCGGTCGGCATTCCCGCACCAGCGGACGGCGGCAGCGCCGCGGCGTGGCTGCGCCAGTACGCGCAACGCCACGACATCGGCCTGGATGCGGCCCAGGAGCAGGCGCTGGAGCACTTCGAGCGCCTGTACGAAGACCTGCTCGGGCTCGGGCGCATGGACTCCTGGCTGGTGCGCCTGCTTGCCCGCCGCCGTGTGGTCCGCGGGCTCTACCTGTGGGGCGGCGTGGGCCGCGGCAAGAGCTTTCTCATGGACGCCTTCTTCGATTGCGCGCCGCTGCAGGATAAGCGGCGGGCACACTTCCATCGCTTCATGCAGGACGTGCATCACCGCATGCGCGACCTGCAAGGACAGGAAGATCCGCTGATCCAGGTCGCGCGCGATCTCGCCCGGGAAGCGCGGCTGCTGTGCCTGGACGAGCTCCAGGTGACCGACATCACCGACGCGATGCTGATGCGCCGCTTGCTGGAGGGCCTGCTCGAGCAGGGCGTGGTGCTGGTGACGACCTCCAACTTGCACCCGGATGACTTGTACAAACACGGGCTGCAGCGCGAACAGTTCGTGCCGGCCATCGCGCTCCTCGAGCAGAACCTGGACGTGGTGCACATCGATGCGGGGATCGATTATCGGCTGCGGTTGCTGGAGCAGGCCGGGGTGTACCACTGCCCGTCGGGGCCGCAGGCGGAAGCAAAGCTCGCACGCGAATTCGATTCCATTGCATCGGGGGAAGGCGAAATCGGCGTCGCCCTCGACATCGAGCAGCGCACGATCCGGGCGCACCGCGTCGCCGCCGGCGTCGCCTGGTTCGACTTCGCCGAGTTGTGCGAAGGGCCGCGTGGGCAGGCGGACTACATCGAGCTTGCGCGCCGATTCCATACCGTGTTGCTGTCGAACGTGCCGCAACTGCGCCCGTCGAAGCTCGATGCCGCGCGCCGTTTCACCTGGCTGGTGGACGAGTTCTACGACCGGCGGGTGAAGCTCGTCCTTTCTGCCGCATCGCCCGTGAACGCGCTGTTCGCGGTCGCCGACTCGGGCGACGCGTTCGTGCGTAACCTGAATGCCTCGTTCGTCGACCGCACCGTTAGCCGGCTGATCGAGATGCAGACACACGAGTATCTCGCGCTGCCGCACCTGGGTTGAGGAATTACCGGGTTTCGGCCTGCGAGGCGTGCCAGGTGTGTAGACGTGCGAGGCATGTGAGAAACCACCGTGTTCGGAGCATCGGCGCTATTCGAGCCTCCGGACCGTAGCCGGATTATCATCGACCCGTATCCACGAACCCGGGAGCGGCACGATGAGCGAACCATTCCAGGCACTGCGCGTGTTCGACGAGGGCGGCAAGCCGGTCGCGCGCTTGGTCGAGACCTCGCTATCCGAGCTCGACACGGGCGAAGTCGTGATCAAGACCGCCTACTCCAGCGTCAACTATAAGGACGCGCTCGCGGTCAGCGGCACCGGCAAGGTCATCCGCCGCTTTCCGTGCGTCGCCGGCATCGATTCCGCCGGCACCGTGGTCGCATCGAGCGATGCCCGTTTCAAGTCGGGCGACGCCGTGATCGCGACCAGCTACGATC
>JBOIEI010000116.1:0-4460 GCA_050741055.1 Burkholderiales bacterium
GTCAGGATCCTGCTGTCGCAACACAATCGACAGCCGAGACGCGCCCGAGGCGATCGAACGCCTGGCAACGGCAACTTCCAGAAGCGGCGCACCCGGTTTTTGCACCCATTGCTCGAAGAAGCCGCTCAGGTCGATGCGCGCTTGCGCCTCGAACGCACGCTGCAGGTCCAGCCAGCCGGCGGTGCGCAGCCGATGCTCGCGCCAGAACGCCTGCAGGCCGGCGCGAAATGCCTGCGTCCCGATACGATCGCGCAACATGAAGAACACGAATGCCGTCTTGTTGTAGCCGAGCGCCTGATCGGCGCCGTGACGGCGCGAAACGAATTGCGCCAGCGGGCGATCGCGCTCGGAGCCCACGGCCGCATAGTCCCGCAGCCAGCGCAGGCGCATCGCTTTCGCCTGCGCTTCGCCTTGCTCCTCGCGATAGGCGTAATCCGCAAGCAGCGTGGTGAGCCCTTCGGCCCAGTTGCCGTGCGCAGAATCGGGCACCACGCCGTTACCCCACCAGTCGTGCAGCACTTCGTGGCGAAGCGAAGTCGCGCGTATGAACGGCAGGCGCAGCACCTGCCGCCCGAGATAGGCGAGCCCCGGCATTCCAAAGCCCGTGGGCAAGGGGCTCGACACGATACTGTACGAAGCGAACGCGTAAGCTCCGATCTCGCGGTCGTAGTGGGTGAGATAGCGAGCCGCGGACTCGATGTATCCCGGCGCCAGTTCGTCCAGCTCCGGATGGAAATAGGTCCGAACGCGAACTTCGCGCCCCGACGCCAGCGCGAGCTTCTGCTCTCGGACGCTGTATGGGCCGGCCACCAGATCGATCCCGGGCAGCGCATGGACCGATTCGATTATCGTCTCGTTGCCCGCACTGGAGCCCGCCTCTTGCACGAGCCTCCCGGGCATGACGGCGCGAAAGCCTCCTCGCGTTAGAACCTTGATCCGATACGTCAGCTGTTCGCCATGCGCCTGCGGATACCACCCGGTGGCGGCCGGCAGAAACGCGCCTTCGGATCCGCACACGGGCTCCGCCAAACCCAACACCTGACGATGATCGAGCGCTTGCAGCGCGGCCAACTCCCCGGCATAGCGCACATGCACGGTCACCGGATGCTCCGGCGGCGCTCGCACCGGCCAGTGCATCGTTGTGCCGTCCGGCGTACGCTCAGCCGCCACGCGCTTGCCTTCGAGATCGAATCGCTGCACGCGAAAGTGCGGGGCGAGCCGAAACGTGAGCGTCCGGCCGGGCGGAATCGCGATCCATCCGTCGACCTGCAGCAGCCGCGTTTCGGGATCGAGCACGACATCGAGCTGGTAATGCGGCACGGCCGCGGCGGCGGGCCCGCAAGTCGATGCGAGCAAAGCCGCGACGACGATCAGCAAGCCGGCGCTACCCAGGCGGTGCAAAGTCGACGCTGTCAACGACAGTGCGCAATGCACAGCAATGCGAGAGCGCATGCGATCGGATCTGCCGCGGCTTAGCGGGCAGGAACCTGGGCGCCGGGCTCAGGCGCCACGCCGAACACCGCATGCACGCTTCCGGGCTCCGGCGGCGCGCATTCGGGCGTGCGATCCCAGGGCAAGAGCACCGCGGTCGGTGCGATACCGAGCGCACGCAGCTGATGCGGCACGGCACCCGGACCGGTGTGGCCGCGGCCCATGATCGCGACCACCTGGCGTCCCGGATAGCGGCTGCGGCCAGCGCGAATCGCTTCGGCCATGGCCCGGTCCCACATCAGTTGCCCGGCGACGAAGCGCTGGAACTTCGGATCGTCGATATCCCCGCTGTTGCCTGTGCCTGTGCCTGTGCCTGTGCCTGTGCCTGTGCCTGTGCCGTGCTGCGCATAGACCGCGTGCAGCTCGCGCAGATACTCCGGGCCCGCCGGCTCGGGGCGCCCGACGCCCTCGCGCTGACTCTCAGGAACGGCATCCAGCCCCTCGCGGCCGATCCTGCGCACGAGCTGGCGCTCGACGTTCAAGGCGAGCATCGGAACGCGATGCATGCGCGCGAAATGGAACAGCGGCAGGTAGTACGCGGCATCGAACCCCCAGACCTCGGACCAATGGCTGCGATCGAGAAACTCGCTTTCGCTCAGCTCCCCCGCGACCCAGCGATCGAGCACCTCCTGCACGCGCCGCGGGAACATCTCGAATCCGATCACCATGTCGGCGCGCTGCAGGTGCAGGGCCACGAGCGCATGCAGCTGCCAGCGATGATGCTCGGCGCTGTCGTGCGACTCGCCCAGCAGCACGACCGGTTGCGACTGTGTTTGCAGAAACAGCTCGCGCGCAGCGACTTCCCGCATACCGCCTGGTGCGGGAATCGACCAGACACCCACGGGCACGCAGGCGTGAGCGGGCGAGACCGCCGGTCCACAGGCAGCCGCGGCCATGACGGCCGCACCGAGACCGGTCCACGCATTTCTTCGCCGGACGCGACGCCTCGCGCGGCGGGCCAAAGCATTTGCGTTCAGCGCCACGAAGCTCTCCACAAGTTTCGCATCGAATTGCCCGGACGATATCGCGCGCGCGGCGCGAATCCGGTCAGCCCGGTTTGCCGTCGACACGCGCTCGGGTCAGGATCGGCCAGTAGACCACGCAGTAGGTCGCGAATGCGGCTGACCACAGGACCGCCGAGGCGACCAGCGCAAACGCATAGGCCTGCGGCAGGAGCAAGGGAAGAAAAACCCGAATCGCGGCCGCCAGCTGCACCAATATGTACGCAGTCACCTCGGCTGCTTCCGCCTCGAGCGGCCGGCCGGTGTGACCGCGGGCCGTGCGCGTGATCATGCCGATGATCATGCCGCCGACCGCGCCGACCCCGAGCGCGTGCATCGCGGCCGACGAAGAACCCGCAATGCCGGCCAGCGCTACCGCAAGCAGAAGCATGCCGAGCGCAATCCATGCATACGACAGGTGCAGAATCCAGAGGATGGGGCTCGATCGCGTTGCCCATGGGTTCCAAGACCACAGTCGGATGGCATGCACCAGCGCGGTTGCGAAGGCGAGCATCGCCACGATCGCATCCGGCAGCCCCGCGGTCCAGGCAACGAGCGTCGCCGCCAGCGTCGCCAGCGATGCGGCTTCGATGCCCGGCAGGCTGCGCATGCGAGCGGCCGGGATGGCGTTGCGGGTGAACGCAGGGATGACGCGCCCGCCCATGATCGCGACCACCAACACGACCAGCAGCAGCGCGGCATGCACCCAAACGATCGGCGTAAGCGTGATCGCTCCGGCGTGCGCGAGGTGGAATCCTGCGTTCAACGCCGCGAGCAGCAGCAGGATCGCGACGAAGAACTGGTTACGATTGCGCACGTGGCGCAGGGGCTGCCACAGAAACCAGGCGATCGCCGGCAAAAACGCGATGTCTGCAATGGCGGCAGCCCAGCCCGGGCCGATGAGCATGAAAATGCGTCCGAGCAGCCACAACGACGCCAAGGCGCCGAGTGTGCGTCCGGTCGGCGTCGGCAGCCCCGTCCAGTTGCGCACGGCGGTGAACAGGAACCCGGTAATGACCGCGACCGCGAAGCCGAACACCATCTCGTGCGTGTGCCATGCCATGGGCGCCACGAACCCGGCCTGCGGCAGGACGCCGAAAAACTGCGCGACCCAGACCGGCACGGCCGCGGCGGCGAGCAGCGCGGCGAGCAGATAAAACGGGCGGAAGCCGAGCGCGAGCCACGCCATGCCGCCGTCGTCGGAGCGCCTGCGCGCCACGTGAGCTTCGGAACGGATACTCATTTACGTACCTTACTCGGCAAAGCCATGATGCGCGCCGCGCCGCGGTCGTCCATTCATTCGACGCGTGCGCCGGAAGCCGCGACGACCTTGCCCCAGCGCTCGGTCTCCGCGGCCAGGAACTGCGCGGCCTCCTGCGGCGTGCTGGTGAGCGGCTCGAACCCGAGCTTGCGCAAGCGAGCGCGAATCTCGTCCGACTGGGCGCTGGCCGTCAGCGCCGCGTTGAGCCGCTCGACGATCGGGCGCGGTGTGTCCGCCGGCGCCATCACGATGTACCAGGTGCGCACCTGCAGCCAAGGATAGCCCGCCTCGGTCGCTGTCGGCACGTCGGGGAGCACCGGAACGCGCGTCGGTCCGAGCACGGCGAGCCCGCGCAGCTTCTGTTCGCGGATATGTGGGGCCACGGTGGCCACGCCCGCGATCACCATATCGACGTGACCGCCCAGCAGCGCGACGGTGGCCTGGTTCACGCCCCGGTGCGGCACGATGAGAATCCGCAGCCGGGTCGCGGTCAAAAACAGATGCGCGCCCAGCTCGTTGCTCGTACCCGGTCCTCCCGTGCCGAAGGCGAGCTTGCCGGGTTGCGCGCGGGCGAGCTGGACAAGCTCCTTGACGCTCCGCGCCGGGACACTTCGTCGCACGGCGAGCAGGTTCGGAATATCCGCGACCAGCGCCACCGGCGTCAGATCGCGCAGTGGATCGTAATTGAGCCTGCGATAGAGGCTGGG
>JBOIEI010000117.1:0-9434 GCA_050741055.1 Burkholderiales bacterium
CGCGCAAGGCCTCGCGCTATGCGACTTCGGACTGGATGGAGATCGAGAAGCAGCGCGGCATCTCGGTCGCGAGCTCGGTGATGCAGATGGAGTATCGCGACTGCGTCATCAACCTGCTCGATACGCCCGGACACCAGGATTTCTCCGAGGATACCTATCGCGTGCTGACCGCAGTCGACGCGGCGCTCATGGTGATCGACGCGGCGAACGGCGTCGAAGCCCAGACGCTGCGCCTGTTGCAGGTGTGCCGGGCGCGCGGCACGCCGATCATCACGTTCGTCAACAAGATGGACCGGGAGGTGCGCGAGCCGCTCGACCTGCTGAGCGAGATCGAAAACGCGCTCGGGATGACGGCGGTGGCATTCACCTGGCCGGTCGGAATGGGCAAGCACTTTCGCGGCGTCTTCGACCTCAACGCCGATCGCATGCGCGTGTTCCATCCGGGGGCGGACCGGGTGATCGACGACGAGATCGTCGAGGGCCTGGATGATCCCGTCTACACGGCTCGGTTCGGCGATGACTTCGTCCGCGCCCGCCACGAGATCGAGCTGATCCAGGGCGCGACGGAACCATTCGACCGCGCGGCCTTCCTCGCCGGTAAGCAGACGCCGGTTCTGTTCGGTTCGGCCATCAACAATTTCGGCGTGCGCGAAACGCTCGATGCGCTGGTCGAACTGGCGCCGCCGCCCGGACCGCGACCGGCGCTCACGCGCACGGTCGAGCCCGAGGAGGAGCAATTTTCCGGTGTCGTGTTCAAGATTCAGGCGAACATGGATCCCGCGCATCGCGACCGCATCGCGTTCGTGCGCGTGTGCTCGGGGCGTTTCCAGCGCGGCATGCGGCTCAAGGTGTGCCGCAACGGCAAGGAGATCCGGCCGAACAACGTGGTCTCGTTCCTGTCCCAGCGTCGCGAGCTGGTCGACGAAGCCTTCCCCGGCGACATCATCGGCATACCGAATCACGGCATCCTGCAGCTCGGCGATACGCTCACCGAGGGCGAGGCGCTGCAGTTCACGGGCTTGCCGTTCTTCGCGCCCGAGATGTTCCATACCATCGAGGTGGCCGATCCGCTGCGCGGCAAGCAGCTGCAGAAGGGGCTGGCGCAGCTCGGCGAGGAGGGCGCGATCCAGGTATTCCGCCCGCATCTGGGTGGTTCCCTGTTGCTCGGCGCGGTCGGGGCCTTGCAGTTCGAGGTGGTCGCGCATCGGCTCGCGCACGAGTACGGCGTCGAGGCGCGCATCGCACCGGCGCGCCAGAGCATCGCGCGCTGGGTGACGGCCGACGATCCGCGCGAAATGAAGCGCTTCATCGACTCCAACGCGCACCGGGTCGCTTACGACGCCGTCGATGCGCCTACATTCCTGGCGGCTTACGATGCCGAGCTACGCGTCGTGGAGTCCACCTGGAAGTCGATCCACTTCCACGCGTTGCGCGAGCACGCGGGGCTGGTGTTCCAGAAGCGCCTGGAAGTCTAGGAACACGCTGAAGACGTCATCCCGCGAATGCGGGAATCCAGAACAGGCTTCCGGGCTCCCGCCTCCGCGGGAGGTCGCTTCCGCTACAGCGGGAGGGGCGCCAGGGCAATCATCGAAAATGACTTGGCTGCCGGATCACGCAAGCGGTGCGATCGGGTGCTCGCTGTTGGCCCAGCGCGGGACGTAGTCGCGCGCATCACGCATTTCCCGCTCGGCCAAGCGGTACTCGGGGCAGTGCTTCTCGACCAGCGCCCAGAACCGGGTCGAGTGATTCAGGTGCACCGTATGGCAGAGCTCGTGCACGAGCACATAGCGCGTGAGGTGGTAGGGCAGGAACAGAAGCGCCGCGTTGAGCGAGATCGAGCCTTGCGCCGAGCAGCTGCCCCAGCGCGAGCGCTGGCGGCGGATCGATGCACGGCGATACGACAAGCCCGTGCCGCGGCTCAGCGCGGAAAGCAGCCGCGGCAGATGCAGCTCGGCCTGCACCACCAGGAAGCGGCCGAGCAAGTGACGGCCCAGCGCCTCGTCTTCCACCGGTCCTTGAATATCCATCAGCCCGGGCCGGTGGTAATTGATCGAAAGCCGCCGAGCCGAAGTCGCGCGCGCGCGCACTTCCCATTCGAGATCGACGGCGCGAAAGTGGATGCGCTCGGGCAGCTGCCACACGGCCGATGCCAACAGCTCTTCGCGCTGCGGGCGCACGCGCTCGAGCGCACGCTGAATCCAGGCCGACTTCTCGTTCAGGACTTCGGGCAGTTGCTTGCGATTGAACCAGCGTGGCACCACGATCTCGAGGCCGCGATGCGGGCTGACGCACAGGCGCACGACGCGCGCCCTCAGGCTGACGCGCAAGGTGTAGTCGAAAGCGGTTGTATCCGTCATCGTTGTTGCTGATCGTTCGGCAGGCTCGTCTGCGCCGCAAGTTTAGACCAGACTCGCCCATCGCGCGCACGCGATGACGCGAACCACGAAGGTCTGTGCAACGGTCATTCGCGCGCAGGCGGAAATTCAGGACCGTTCTCTGGATTCCCGCCACCGATGAGATCATTCGGGGACAGGTTTTTCTGAGGAGCGACGTCGGCTAGAGTCATCACGACTCGCGTCGATCGCGGCCTCCAATCCGGCATAGCGCGCCTGCATGTCGTCGAGCGTACGCTTCATCGTCTCGCGCAACTGCGCCGGCCCGAGCAATTCCACTTCGGCGCCATGACGCAGCACATCCATCAGCAGCTCGCGCGGATCGCTATAGGGCACCTCGAGCACGAACGAGCCGTCGCGTTCGAACCGCGTGCGCTGTTGTGGGTGCCACTGCTCCGCGCTCACCCAGCGCGCGCGCTCGGGCGTGAAGCGAAGCGTGGCCCATGCGACCGCTTCGCCGGAGAAAATGCCATATCCCGCTCCGAGCACCGCGTCGAGACGCTCGTCCGGGATCTCTGCAGCCTGCGCTTCCAGCATGTGCGCGTCGCGGATCGCGTCGACCGAGAAGCTGCGCAAGTCTGCGCGCAGATGGCAGTAGGCATCCAGATACCAGTTGTCGCGGTAGTGCACGAGCCGCTGCGGCGAGATCTCGCGCTCGGTTTCGTCGCCGCGCCCGCGGGCGTAATAGCGGATCGCGAGCCGGCGGCGCTGGAGAAGCGCCAGCCCCACGAGCTCGAAATGCTCCAGCGCCATCTCGCGTGCGGCCATGCCGAGAATGCGCACGCGTTTTCGCAGTTCGTCTTCGTCGTGTCCCGCGCCCCCCAACGCGGCGCGCAGGCGCTCGGCGACTGCGGACACTCTGGGCGCGATGACGCTTCCGGTGCGCAGGTTCGAAACCAGGTGCTGCAAGGTGAGCAGGGCATGGATCTCGGCGGGGCTGAACCACAGGCCGGGAAGCGCGTAGCGCGAGTCGCCCGCTTCGGCCGCGAGCCGGTAGCCGCCGCGCTCCCGGTCGAATTCGATGGGTGCATGCAAGCGGCTTCGCATGTATTCCAGGTCGCGCTTGAGCGTCGCGCGCGATACTTCCAGGCGTTCAGCGAGCGCTGCGAACGAAACGCCTTCGCGCTCACGCAACATGCGGTCGATGATATAGAAGCGTTCGGTGCGGTCCATTGTCTTGACGACTGTAGGGCAAGCCGATGGCGCGGACTATAATCGGCGCATGAGCCGGTCGACAACGAAAAAGAAGCTGCCCGCGCCGCGCGGCGCGACGCAGCCGCCGATTTCCCCTTTCAGGAGCGCCGCGGCTTCGCGCTTGCAGGCGCAGACGCGCAAGCAGCTGGGGAAGCACTATCGCGCGAAGTACGGCGTGAAGTGAGCGCGGCACGCTACCGGCACGTGCCGAATCCTGCCCGGCTGCCCACGGTCGCGGTTTACCGCGACCTTCGTCAAAGATTCGCGGTTTACCGCGACCTCAGTCAACACGTCGCGGTTTACCACGACCTGACTCAACGGGTGACGGTTTACCGCAACCTCGCGCAACGGATCGCGCTCTGCCGCGACCTCCCTCGATGGACGCGCTGAGCCCGCTCGACCTCGCCTACTTCGTCGCCGTGATGGTGCTGTCGTTCTCCGTGCGCGGCAGCGCCGGCTTCGGCGGCTTGAACGCGCCGCTGCTGATGGTCGTCATGCCGGCCAAGATCATCGTGCCCGCGCTCGTCATGCTCGGTATCCTGTCGTCGATGGCGATCGTCGTGCGCGACTACCGCTATATCCGGTGGCGGTCGGTCTGGCAGACGCTGCCCTACGGTGTGGTCGGCATCGCAGCCGGACTTTGGATCTTCAAGAGTCTCGATACCCGCTTCATCGAGAAAGGCCTGGGACTTTTCATCTTCTGCTATGGCCTCTACGCGCTATGGCGCATTGCGCATCCGCCGCGGCCGATACGCATTGCGCCCGCCATTCTGGCGGCCCTCATGGGGACCACCTCCGGGGTGGTGGGCACCATGTTCGGCGCGCTCGCGGGCATCTTCGTCGCCGTTTATCTCGACGTACTGCATCTGCCGAAGCACGAATTCCGCGCGACCATGGCGGGCACGCTCATGCTCATGGGCATTGCGCGCACGGCGGGCTACGTGTCGGTCGGCGCGGTGGATTACGAGGTGCTGATCACTTTTGCCGTCGCGCTGCCGCTCATGGCGATCGGGGTCGTGCTGGGCCATCGCATGCACGCGATGCTGAACCAGCAGGGCTTCGGCCGGCTCGTCGGCGTGCTGTTCGTGCTGATCGGCACTTTTCTATTCGTACGCTGACTGCGCAACGATAGCTGCAGGTTCGCGATTCGGCTATGGGCACGCGGCCCGAACGCATAGAATGAACGCTCGATGCTGCGCGAGTGCCGCCGTCACGGCAAGCGGATCGCGCCGGCGGCCAAATGCGCAGGAGGACGAGCATGGATGGAGACCCGCAATTGATGAAGTACAGGATGTGGATCGGCGGCGAGTGGGTCGATGCGGCGTCCGGTGAATGCTTTCCGTCCGACAACCCGTTCCTGGGCAAGCCCTGGGCGTCGATCCCGAAGGGTGGCGCGGAGGATGCCGACCGCGCGGTGCGTGCGGCGCATCGTGCGCTCACCACCGGGCCGTGGCCGAAGATGAGCGCTTCTCAGCGCGGCGCGCTGCTGCGCCGGCTCGGCGATTTCATCGCACCGGAGTCCAAGCGCCTGGCCGAGATCGAAGTGCGCGACAACGGCAAGCTCTACGCCGAGATGAGCGCGCAGACCGCATACATGGCGCAGTGGTACTACTACTTCGGCGGCCTCGCCGACAAGATCGAAGGCGCGGTCATCCCGATCGACAAGCCGGACACGTTCAACTACACGCGCCATGAGCCGGTCGGTGTGGTCGTTGCGATCGTACCGTGGAACTCGCCGCTGCTGCTCACGGCCTGGAAGCTCGCGCCGGCGCTGGCCGCCGGCTGCACGGTGGTGATCAAGCCCTCCGAGTTCACGTCGGCTTCGATCCTCGAATTCGCCAAGCTGATCGAGCAGGCCGGGTTCCCGCCGGGCGTGGTGAACATCGTGACGGGATTCGGCGCCGACGTCGGCATGCCGCTGGTCGAGCATCCGCTCACCAACAAAGTCGCCTTCACCGGCTCCGAGCGCACCGGCAGCCTGGTCTATCAGCAAGCGGCCAAGAATCTCAAGCGCGTCACCATGGAGCTCGGCGGCAAGTCGCCGAACATCGTGTTCGACGACGCCGAGATCGACAACGCTATCAAGGGCGTGATCTCGGGCATTTTCGCCGCCACCGGCCAGACCTGCATCGCCGGCTCGCGCCTGCTGGTTCAGAAGAGCATCCACGATCAGTTCGTCGAGCGCCTGGTCGAATTTGCCAAGACGGCGAAGATGGGCAATCCGATGCATGCCGATACCCAGGTCGGACCGGTCACCAATCCGCCGCAATACAAGAAGATCCTCGACTACATGGAA
This sequence comes from Burkholderiales bacterium, assembly GCA_050741055.1. GTDB lineage: Bacteria > Pseudomonadota > Gammaproteobacteria > Burkholderiales > WYBJ01 > WYBJ01. The sequence goes on from JBOIEI010000117.1 coordinate 5,884, forward strand.
ATCGCCAAGGGCGAGGGCGCCAAGGCCGCGCTCGGCGGCGCCAAGGCGACCCGGCCCGAATGCGGAGAAGGCTGGTTCGTCGAGCCGACCATCTTTACCGGCGTGAACAATCGGATGCGGATCGCGCAGGAGGAGGTGTTCGGTCCGGTGCTGTCGGTGATTCCGTTCGAGGACGAGGACGAAGCGGTCGCGATCGGCAACGACGTGGTGTTCGGATTGGCGGCCGGCGTCTGGACGCAGAGCATGCGGCGGGCATTTCGGATGGCCGAGCAACTGCAGGCCGGCACGGTCTGGATCAACACCTATCGCGCGGTGAGCTATCTGTCGCCGTTCGGCGGCTACAAGCGCAGCGGCATCGGGCGCGAGAGCGGGCAGGAGATGATTCAGGAATACCTGCAGACCAAGAGCGTCTGGATCTCCCTCGCGACCGAGGTGCCGAATCCGTTCATCATGCGTTAGCCCAGGCTAATAGATCCCCAGAGCGAGCCCGGCGGCGAGCGTGCCGCCGACCTGCTCGCAGCGCTCCAGATCGGCGGCGCCGATCGTTTTCGGCGCGAGTATCGTCTCCGGCGTCTGCGCGTGCGTGCAAACGATGACCGGCTCGGCGATCCGCTTCAGCCGCCAGCCAGTGCAGATGCGATCGATCTGGCGCACGGCGTTGTGTCCGTCGCTCCCCGCGCAGATCAAGACGGCGTAAGGTCGCCCGCCGATCCGATCGAGCACGGGATAGTAGGTCCGGTCGAAGAAGTCCTTCATTTTTCCGGCCATGGCCGCAAGATTTTCCGGCGTGGCGAAAAGATAACCGTCGGCTTGCAACACGTCCTCGGGTTCTGCGTCCTGCGCACGCAGCAGTCTTGCCTCGATGTCCGGCTCGGTCGCTGCAGCCCGATAAGCTGCCTCGGCCATCTGCCGCGTTCCGCCCGTGAGCGAATGGAATACGATCAAAACCGTCTTCATGCGCGAGGGTGAGCGAACACTCCGCTTGGCGACAGCGTGATGCTTCGCATAGTGCGGGCACGCAGCGATTTATCGGGATCGGGCGAGCACCTCGGGATTGACGACGTTGCGCGGCTCGCCGCGCGCATACGCGACCACGTTGTCGAATGCTTCGCCGAAGTAGAGCTCGAACGTGTCGTGCTCGGCCCAGGCAATGTGATGGGTACAGACGACATTCGGCATGGCGAGCAACGGATGGTTAGCCGAGATGATCGGCTCGCGTCCGTACACATCGACGGCGGCGAATCCCGGGCGGCCGGCGCGCAGCGCTTCGACCAGGACACCATCCTCGACCAGTGCCGCGCGCGGTGTTCACGAACAGTGCCGTCGGCTTCATCCGCGCCCGGTCCTCGCGCGCGGCGATGCCGCGTGTTTGCGGCGTCATGCGAACCAGCAGGCAGAGCACGTTCTGATAATCGTCTGGAATGGCGATTTGCATGAGAAAAGCTCGACATACAGTTGAGCGATTATATCGATCGCGCGCCCCGACTCGTCTTTCCGCGCGCGGGCCCCATATTCGCTTGCTCGGTGTGACGTATCGCCATTCGCGCGCTCCGGTTCATGCTCATAATCGACTTCGAGCCATGGAACTTCGTTTGCACCGCACCGATCGTAATGGTTGCCGCAGAGCGCGCGGAACAATAGAGCTCAGGGTCGCCGCTACGGCTGAAATCACGCATTGGGAGATGGGATCATGATCAGGACTGCCTACAACAACCGGTTTCGTGACCACAAAGGCGCTCAGACGCGCACGCAGCGCCCGGGCGGACGTCGCGAACATGCGGGCCGGCGCGAAACGGCGACCGTCGTGCATCCCTGGATGTCGCTGCCCGATCGCCTTGCCGCCGCGCAGGCCGCGATGCGCGAGCTGGCCGGTCACGGCGCATTCAAGTGCCCACTGGGCGAAAACTTGACGCCGCCGCCCGCTCATCAGGCAACGCCGCCTGCGGAATCGAAACCGCGCACGAGCGGCGTGAACGTCATCATCCGCAAGCGCCGCCTGCCCGCCAGCGAAATATCGCCGCTGGTCAACGCCGGCTAGCGACCGGGCTGATGTGAACGCCCTTGGCCGGTGCATGTTCGGTAGGCCAGCCGCCATAGCCAAGGCGCGAGAAAACCCTTCGGTATAATCGGTCGCATCGCCTAAGCGGAGCGGCCGATGCACCGAGTCCAGAACTGGCAAGTCTCCAAGCCGCTGATCCGTTCCGGTCGCGGCATCATATCGAGCCAGAATCGCATCGCCGCCGAAGCGGGCGCGCAAGTGCTCGCCTCGGGCGGCAACGCGGTCGACGCGGCCGTCGCAACCGGCTTCGCCCTGGCCGCGTGCGAGCCCTGGAACAGTGGGCTCGGCGGGGTCGGCTACATGCTGGTCGCCCTGAAGGGCGCCGAGCGCGTGCAGGTGATCGATTTTTCGCCCATCTCGCCGCGCCGGCTCGATCCGGCCGATTTTCCGCTCACCGGCGGCACCAAGCAGGAGCTGTTCACCTGGCCTGAGGTCGTCGACGACCGCAACGTGCACGGTCCGATGTCGATCGCCATTCCGGGCCAGGTCGACGGCATGGGCCTCGCGCTCGAGCGCTTCGGCACCAAGAGCTGGATGGAAGTCCTGTCGCCGGCGATCCGGATCGCCGAGCAGGGCATGGCTGTCGATTGGTACCTGACGCTCAAAGTCGCGACCATGGCGCGCGAGCTGGAGCGCTATCCGTCGACTCGTGCCGTCTGGCTACCCGATGGGTTTCCGCCCGTCACGCCGGTCGGAAGTGCGCTCACGCGCCTGGCCCTCACCGGGCTGGCCGATACGTTGAAGCAGCTGGCGCGAGCCGGCCGGCGCGATTTCTACGAAGGCGCCATCGCCCGCGCGCTGGTGGCCGACTTCAAGGCGCTCGGCGCGATCGTCGATGCGGACGATCTGGCCACGTATCGTGCGCAGATCGCGGAGCCGACACCGTCGATGTACCGGGGCGCGGAGGTGTCGCTCGCGCCGCGCCTCACCGCGGGACCGAGCATGCAACGCGTGCTGAAGGGCTTGTCGCACCACCGTTTTAGCGGCAAGTCGCCGGACGGCGACGCCTTCGTGGCCTATGCACGCGAGCTACGCGCCGCGTTCGAGGATCGGCTCAGCAACATGGGCGACAGGGCCGATCCGCGTGAGCCTGGCTGCACATCGCACTTCAACGTCGTCGACCGCGACGGCAACATGGTGGCGGTTACGCAAACCCTGCTCTCGGTATTCGGCTCGCGGCTGGTGTTGCCGTCGACCGGGATTCTCATGAATAACGGCATCTTCTGGTTCGATCCGCGACCCGGCGCGCCGAATTCGATGGGACCGGCAAAACGTCCGCTCACCAACATGTGTCCGGTCCTGGTGCGCAAGCAGGGCCGCAGCGCGTACGCGCTCGGCGGCTCGGGCGGCCGCAAGATCTTCCCGGCCGTGCTTCAGCTCGCGTCCATGCTGCTGGACTACGGCATGGGACTGGACGCCGCCTGGCATACCCCGCGCATCGATGTCAGCGGCGGCGACGCGGTAGGCATCGATCCGCGGCTCGCGCCCGATG